>JBOGJB010000071.1:0-2271 GCA_050745085.1 Vicinamibacterales bacterium | reverse complement strand
GCTGCGGGGTTGAGCGACATCAGCATGCGCACGCGCTCCGCGGTGCGGGTCGGCGCGAGCGGCGCCGCCGCCACGCGCGCCGAGTGCCGGAAAAAGAACGCCGCCGCCTCCGCGCGGGCCGTGAACGCCGCGGTGATCTCGGGGATCAGCCGGAGCGGCGACGTCACGGCGAACCAGGGCGCGAGCAGCCGCGGCCAGCGCACGTGACGCCGGACGCGCGCGTTCGCCCGCCAGGACGGACCGGGCGTCGAGACGAGCGCGAGCCCCGCCGTTCGCTCGGGGTGCTCGGCCGCAAATCGGAGCGCCACGAGCCCGCCGAACGACACGCCGCAGAGAACCACGCGCTCGATCCCGGCGCGGTCGATGGTCGCTTCGAGCTGCCGCGTCAGGTTGTCGAATCCGAGGCGCGGATCCAGCTCTCGGCCGGAACCCGGCTCTCCGCAAAGCGAGTACGTCACGACCCTGCACCGCTCCGACAGCGCATCGACGGCGGGCGCCATCCACTCCCAGCGACCTTGCATGCCCGGAATCAGTACGACCGTTGGACCTGAGCCTTTGTCTATCATTTACTCTCGCTGTCAGTTCCTAGCGCTTGCGTCTAAAGAAGCGCCCTCAGTCGGCGAAGAAAGTTGCGAGTGCAGTCATACTAAGAACTAAGCACTAAGAACTAAGCACTACGAACTGGGCACTGCTAGTTTCGTAATGGCTTCCCCGTCTTCAGTGTGTGCGCGATACGCTCCTGTGTCTTCTGCTGACCACAGAGGCTGAGGAACGCCTCGCGCTCGAGCTCCAGAAGCTGCTGTTCGCTCAGCGTTCCCGGGCGCGTCAGGTTGCCCCCCGCGAGGATCCATGCAAGCTTTCCACCAATCAGCTTATCGTGATCGCTGATGCGGCCGGCGCGCCACGCGAGGTGGATGCCGAGGTTGAGCGTCGCGAGCGTTCCCTCGCCGCCGACCGGGATCGCCTGCCGAGGCTGCGCCGGCCGGTAGCCTGACGCCGCCAGCGTCAGCGCGACCGCCTTCGCGTCGCCGATCAGCCGGTCCCGGTTCATCGTGATGCCATCGGTCTCGCGCAGGTAGCCGTGGCGTTTCGCGTCCGGCCCGCTCGTCGCGACCTTCGCGAAGCCGATCGTTTCGAAGACGGACTGCACCGCCTGCTCGAAGGCAGGGCCGGTCCCTCCACGTATCGATTCCATCGCGCGCGCGAGCATTTCCTTCGTGCCGCCGCCCGCGGGGATCAGGCCGACCCCGACCTCGACGAGGCCGATGTATGCCTCCGCCGCCGCCTGGACGCGATCGCCGTGCAGCACAATCTCGCAGCCGCCGCCGAGCGTCAGCCCGGCAGGGCACACGACGACCGGCACGTCCGCCAGCTTGAGCGCCATCGTCGACTTCTGAAACGCGCGGATCATGAGGTCGATCTCGTCCCAGTTGCCTTCCTGCGCCTCGAGGAGCAGGAGCATCAGGTTCGCGCCGGCGGAGAAATTCGGGCCGTCGTTGCCGACGACGAGCGCGGTGAAGTTTTTCGAGGCCTCCTGAACGCCGGCGTTGAGCATCTCGATCGTGTCGCCGCCGATGGCGTTCATCTTCGAGTGGAACTCGACGCAGAGAACGCCGTCGCCGAGGTCCTTGAGACTGGCGCCGGAGTTCTTCCGGATGACCTTCGCGTCCTTGAGTGCAAGCGCCTGCGGCCCGAGCGAGCGGCCGGAGGGAAGCCCGGCGAAGCCGGGCCCGCGAGCGAGAGCGCCTGGGGGTGGGGCCCCAGGCGCATCAAGAAATGCAGGCTGATCGCTCGAGCCAGCTTTTGGCATTCCCAGTGCACGCATCGTCTCGAAGGGGCCCAGCTCCCAGCCGAAACCCCAGCGCATCGCGCGGTCCACGTCCTCGGGCGAGTGCGCGATGTGCGGCGTGACGCGCTTGACGTAGTCGAGCGTGGCGCCGAGCGTCCGGCGGAGGAAATCGCCGACGCGATCCTTGCCGTGGTAGAGCGTCCGAATCCGCTCGGCCGGGTCCTCGATCGACTTCGCCGCGTCGAGCGACGCGAGCCGCGCCGACTGCTTCGGGCGGTACTCCATCGTCGCCGGGTCGAGCGTGAGGATCTCGCGGCCACCGCCGGACGTTCCTTCTGAATTCTGGATTCTGGATTCTGGATTCCTGATCTTTTTGTAGAACCCCTGGCCCGCCTTGTCGCCGACCCAGCCGCGCTTGATCATCTCCTCGACGAACGGCGGCAGCTGGAACGCTGAGGGCTCTGGAAGGGCATTCTCTATGC
>JBOGJB010000070.1:0-2693 GCA_050745085.1 Vicinamibacterales bacterium | reverse complement strand
ATGCCGAGCTGCGCGCATCGGCGCAGCCGCGCTTCCACCTCGAGATGGCGCTGCTGCGGTGGCTCCACCTGCGGAAGCTGACGCCGCTCGCCGAGGTCATCGCGGCGCTCGAGAAGGGCGCTCCTGTGCCGGCGCCGCCCGCTTCCGCGCCCAGATCGCCGCCGGTCCAGCCGAAGCCGCCGGCCGCGAAAGACCCCGAGCCAGTCAAGGCGGTCGAGGCGGTGAAACCGCGAGCGACCGCGACGCCGCAGGAATCTGCCGTGTCGAAGCCTCGAGAGGCGGCCCGGCCTTCGCCGCAAGCGGCTTCGGCGAGGCCCGGGGGGGACTTCAAGGACGCGTTCCTGGCGGAGGTTCGGCGTCAGAAAAAGTTCTTTTACGGCACGGTCGTCGCGCAGGCGCAGCGGATCGACGTCGAGCGCGAGCGGGTGACGTTCGTCTTTGGCCCGAACCACAGAGCGCTGCGCGTGCAGCTCGATCAGAGCCGCGTGTGGCTCGAGGCGTTGGCGTCCGAGATCGCGGGGCGTAAGGTGACCGTGCTCGGTCTCGAAGGGTCCGCGCCGGCAGCCTCTGCACGCGTTCCCGCTGCCGGGGCGGGCGAGGATCGTCAGACGACGCTGAAGGCGCGTGCGCTCGAGGACGAAGGCGTGCAGGCGATGCTTGACGTCTTTGGCGCTGAGATCAAAAACGTCGAGGAGATGTGACGCTCCATGAACATCCAGGAGATGATGAAGCAAGCGCAGCAGATGCAGGAGCGCCTGCAGAAGCAGATGCAGGAGCTGAAGGTCGAGGCGACCTCCGGCGGCGGCATGGTCACCGTCGTCATGGGCGGCACCAAGCAGATCCACTCGCTGAAGATCGACCCCGAAGCGGTGTCGAAGGAGGACGTCGAGATGCTGCAGGACCTGATCCTCGCGGCGATCAACGACGCGCAGCGGAAGGTGGACGAGGCGCTCTCGACGCAGATGGGCGGCCTCATGGGCGGGCTGGGCCTGCGTTGATGACGACGGGGAAGCCGGATCCGCTGGCGCGGCTGATCGAGCAGCTTCAGCGGCTCCCCGGCGTGGGCGCGAAAAGCGCGCAGCGCCTCGCCTTCCACCTGCTCAAGACGCCGCGCGAGGACATCGAGCGGCTCGCCAACGCGATGCGCGAGGTCAAAGACCGCGTTACGTACTGCTCGGTGTGCAGCAACATCACCGAAGCGGATCCCTGCTACTACTGCACCCATCCCGCCCGCGACCACCGCCTTATCTGCGTCGTCGAGCAGCCGGAGAACGTCACCGCGATCGAGAAGACGCGCGAGTTCAAGGGGCTGTATCAGGTCCTGATGGGGGCGCTGTCGCCGCTGCAGGGGATCGGCCCGGACGACTTGAAAATCAAGCCGCTCCTGAGCCGCGTTGGCACGGGCGAGATCGAGGAAGTGATCCTCGCGACCAACCCGAACGTCGAAGGCGAAGCGACCGCGATCTACCTCGCGCGGCTGCTGAAACCGCTCGGCGTGCGCGTGACACGCATCGCCATGGGCGTGCCGGTCGGCAGCGACCTCGAGTACACCGACGAAATCACCATGCAGCGGGCGATGCAGGGTCGGCGCGAGCTCTAGCCGGACCACACCGCTGGATCCTGGCCAAAATACCCGCGGAGGAACGAATAGAGACTGCCGTGTCGCTCCCGCATCAACACCGGCTGTTCGAAGAACGCTTCCACCGCGACCGGGAAGAACTCCCGCGGAGTCGAGCCACCGTAGGGATCCAGCACCGAACGTCCCAGCTGCACAGCTTCCATCTCTTTGCTCTGAATCGCATCCCACTCCCGGATCTCGGCCGTGCCCAGTCCGCGTGGGACTCCGTGAAGGCTCGCCGGTTCCTGGAGGAGATGCGCGAACTCGTGGAGACCCGCGTGGTAGCCGTCATCCGCCTGTTCGAAGCTGTGCCGCAGGGCGGGCGCCGACAGCACAATCGTGCCCCAGCTGTCTGCCAGTCCAGCCAGCTCGCGCGGACCGATGACGAAGTCCCGATCGAAATAGTCCGGGTAGATCAGTACTTCGGACACCTGGGACCAGCGGTATCCCTTCCAGCCGACGCTCAACGTCGCCGCTGACGCGGCCGCGAGCAGCCGCAGCTCGGCGTTGAGCTTCATCCTGATGCCCGTGATTTGCCGCTCAGCGAGGAACCGTTGAAGACCCTCCTCGAAGACCAGGGACACGTCGGGCGGAAGGCGGCGATAGTAAGCGGATACCCCGATCAGATACCGCCGCCACCGCGCGGACAATCGCGGACGAGGGCGATGCCGAGGCCTGCGAAGTCGGGAGAGAAGGCTCGTCAAGCCTTGCCGATCATAGATCCTGCCCGCCGCTCTGCAACCCTATTCCTCGGCGGAGCATGAGGGCCGCGCCGATCCCGCTCCAGACGAGGACACGCGCCTTCCGGACGAGCGCGAGCGTCACGCCGGGCGCCGCGCCGAGGCCGATGATCCGCGTGACGAGCGCCGTGCCCGCTTCGTCCACGCCGAGACGGATCGGGACGAAGCGGAAGATCACGTTGATGACGCGATTGACCGCTTCGAGGACGAACGAGGTGAGGATCGGCGGCGCGCTGCCGAGGAGCAGCCACAGCGTCACGTGGACCTCGGCGACGCCGGCGAGGTGAAAGAGCGCCTCGCCCGCGGCGACGCCCGCGAGGCGCGCGGGCCCGAGG
>JBOGJB010000069.1:0-10450 GCA_050745085.1 Vicinamibacterales bacterium | reverse complement strand
CCCTTCAGCAGCGCCGCCATGCCTTCGACGTCCCGGATGCGGGGCATGTTCTCCAGGACGCACGTCTGATCGGTCAGCAGGCAGGCGGCCAGGAGCGGCAGCGCCGCGTTCTTGTTCCCCTCGACGTCGAGCCGCCCTTCGAGCGCCCGCCCGCCTTCGATTCTCAGTACGGACATTGTCAGTCCTCAGTCCTCAGTTCTCAGTTCTCAGTCCTCAGTTCTCAGTTCTCAGTCCTCAGTTCTCAGTCCTCAGTCCTCAGTTCTCAGTCCTCAGTTCTCAGTCCTCAGTCCTCAGTTCTCAGTCGAAATCGCCGAGATACACAATCTCTTCGCGCAGCTCGACGCCGAACCGATCGCGGACCGTCTGTTTGCACCGTTCAATCAGCCTCCGAATGTCTCGCGCCGACGCGCGGCCTTGATTGACGATGAAATTGGCGTGCGTCGTCGAGACCTGCGCGCTGCCCTCGCGTGCGCCCTTCAAGCCCGCACGGTCCACGAGCGCGCCGGCGGACGCCGGCACGCCGTCGGGAACGCGATCGGACGCGGGATTCGGGTTCTGGAAGATGCAGCCGGCGCTCGGCGTCTCGAGCGGCTGCGTGCGCTTTCGGTGCGCGAGCGACGCGCGCGCGACCGCGCGCAGGGCGGCGGGGTCGCCGGCGCCGACTCGGAACTCGGCCCACAGCGCCTTCTCGCCGGTGCGCTGCAACCGGCTCGTATCGTACCCGAACTCCATCTCGCCAGCCGGAATCTCGGCGACGTTCCCGTCGCGATCCGCGACCGCGACCCGGGCCACGAGCTCGCTGATGTTCCGGCCCTGGAAGTGCGCGTTGCCGTGGATCGCGCCGCCGACGGTCCCCGGCGTGCCGGCCCAGGCTTCGAGACCCGCGACCCCTCGAGCGATCGTCCACCGCACGAGGCCGTTGATCGTCACGCCGGCGTCGGCGCGGATTCGCTCGGGTGCGACCTGCCGTACGCCGCCGCCGTGCACGCGGATGACGATGCCGCGAACGCCGGCGTCGGCGACGAGCACGTTCGATCCGCCGCCGAGCATCGTCACCGCCACGCCCGCGCGGTGGCCGAGCGCGATCGCCCGGCGCACGTCGTCGGCTCCGGTCGCCTCCACGAACCAGTCCGCGGGGCCGCCGACCTTGAATGTCGTGAACGGCGCGAGCGGCACACGTGGACGTGCACGGGCGCCGAACGCGGCGCCGAGCTCGTCAGCGAGCGCCACTGACGAGCGCCTCCTGATCGCGCAGCGCCGCGAGCGCCTCGCGTCGATCGCAA
This sequence comes from Vicinamibacterales bacterium, assembly GCA_050745085.1. Lineage (GTDB taxonomy): Bacteria > Acidobacteriota > Vicinamibacteria > Vicinamibacterales > 2-12-FULL-66-21 > DATAEE01. The sequence goes on along the minus strand of JBOGJB010000069.1, from coordinate 9,167 downwards.
GGAACGAAGGCCACCCAGTCCCCCGGCGCGAGCTGACCCGCGAGCGCCAGGTCGGCGGTGATGACGGTCGCGATCTTCGGATAGCCGCCGGCGGTCTGGCGATCCGCCATGAGCAGAATCGGCTGTCCCGAGCCCGGCACCTGCAGGGTGCCGTGCGGCGTCGCGTCGGAGAGGATGTCCGCGGATCCCCGGTGCGCGAGCCGCGGCCCGTCGAGGCGGTATCCCATCCGGTTCGACTGCGGGGTGACGACATAGCGGCCAGACGAGAGGGCGTCGCGCGCGACCTCGGTGAAGAGATGCTCCTGGGGCCCCCACATCACGCGCAGCCGCGCCCCGCCCGGCGGCAACGGAACGAGGGCAGTGACACGACCCTTCAGGGTCGTCTCGGGCAAGTCTTCAATCGTTCTCGGCCGATCCGGCGCAAGCGGAAGACGGTCTCCCGCGGCCAGCGCCCGCCCGCCGAACGGTCCCATGCGGGCGACCAGACTCGTCGCGCGGCTGCCGAACACGGGCTCGGACGCGACACCTCCGGCGATCGCGCAGTAGGCCCGCGCCCCGAGTACCCGCGGCCCGAACGTCAACCGCGCGCCGGCCCTCACGTCGATTGGACCCCGCATCGGCGCCGCCGCTCCGTCCACACGCAGAGCAAACTCCGCTCCGCACACCGCGACGACGGCCGCCTCCTCGAAGACAAGCTCCGGACCGATGAGCGTGACCTCGAGCGTCGCGGCGTCCTCCTGGTTCCCGAGCAGGCGGTTGGCGACCCGGTGCGACACCGGGTCCATCGGCCCTGCCACCGGCACGCCGCTCCCCTGCAGGCCCCAGCGTCCCCGGTCCTGGACCGTTGTCAACATCCCCGGCTTCGCGACGACTACGCCGGCCATCGATCGACTGGCTCGAAACGGACCGCGTCTCCCGGCCGGAACGCGCACGGTTCGGGCCGCGCGGAATCGAAGGTGACGAGCGGGGTGCGTCCGATCAGGTTCCAGCCGCCGGGCGTGGACGCGGGATACACGCCAGTCTGCGGTCCAGCGATGCCGATCGAGCCGGCCGGGACGGCGACGCGCGGGGCCTGCCGCCGGGGCGCCGCGATCCTCGCATCGACCTCCGCCATGTACGCAAATCCGGGGACGAAGCCCAGCATGTACACGCGGTAGACCCGGGACGCGTGGAGCCGAACGACCTCGTCCTCTTCGCAGTCGGCGAACGCCGCGACCGCGCCCAGGTCGGGACCCCACTCGCCGCCGTACAGGACGGGCACCGTGACCGTACGGTCTTCGCGCGATCCCGCCGGACGGGATCGCCGCGCCTCCAGACCCAGCCACGTCAGCAGGTCGTCGGCGTCGACCGCGAGCGGGTCGTAGTAGGCGGTCACGGAGTGGTAGCCGACGACCACGTCGCGCACGCCGCCCGGCGCGGCCTCTCGAATCGACCGTGCGAGGCCGACGGCGCGCGCATTGACCGCGGGGTCGAGGCGCGGTTCGAAGTCGATCACGACGGCGGCGTCGCCGGCGGGGCGGAGGACGAAGTCGGTCATCGCGCGGCGGGTTCCAGAAATTCCACGGGTTCGCTACCGACCAAGCTGCTGCGCCGTGAGAGTGTCAACAAGCTTCTGATGGATCCCGCCGAAAGCCCCGTTCGACATGATCACGACGAGGTCGCCCTTGCGCCGCTCCTTCGCGACCGTCCGAACGATGTCGTCTACCGCGGGAATGTGGCGGGCGCGCGTGCCGGCCGCGCGAAGGTCCGCGACGAGCTGGTCGGCGGACAACCGTTCCTCTTCAGGCAGGTTCGCGCGAAACACCGCGGCGATGACGACCTCGTCGGCGGCCTGAAACGCCCGCGCGAAGTCGTGCTGGAACAGCCGGCGGCAGGACGTGGCCGAGCGCGGCTCGAAGATCGCCCAGATTCGCCGCTGCGGGAACGCGGAGCGTAATCCAGCGAGCGTCTCGGAGATCGCGGTGGGATGGTGCGCAAAGTCGTCGTATACCAACACGCCGTCCACATCCGCACGAAGCTGCAGCCGACGTCTGATCCCTTTGAACTTCGGGAGGCTCTCCGCCATCGTCGGCCCCGCCACGCCGCACGCCGCGCCGACCGCGATCGCGGCGAGCGTGTTGCGCACGTTGTGCGTTCCGAGCAGCGGCACTTCGAACGCCGCGTACGACGTCCCTTTGTGCCGGACGCTGAACGTCATTCGATCCTGCAGGGGCCGCACGTCGTGCGCCTGCCAGTCGGCGCCGTCCGACAACCCGAACGTCTCGACGCGGCAGCGCGCCGCGGCCGCGAGGCCCCGCGCTTCGGCATCATCCGCGCCCAGCAGCAGCAGCCCGCGCCGCGGGAGGAGGTTGACCAGGCGGCGGAACGCCAGGCGGATCTCGTCGAGGCTGGCGTAGATGTCCGCGTGGTCGAACTCGATGTTGTTGACCACCGCGATATCCGGCAGGTACTTCAGAAACTTCGCGGTCTTGTCGAAGAAGGCGCTGTCGTACTCGTCTCCTTCGATCACGAACTCGCGCCCGCCGCCCAGCCGAAAGCTCGAATCGAAGTTTTCGGCGATGCCGCCGATGAGCACGCTGGCGTCCAACCCGCCGTCGGTCAGTACCCAACCGGCCAGCGACGTCGCCGTCGTCTTGCCGTGGGTGCCCGCGATGACCACGGAGCGGGCGCCCCAGAGAAAATGATCGCGGATCGCTTCCGGCAGCGAGCAATACCGGATCTTCCGGTCGAGCACCTCCTCGAGCTCGGGGTTGCCCCGCGAGATAGCGTTCCCGACGATGACGAAGTCGAGATCGCCGGTGATGTGCTCGGGACGGTAGCCCTGGCGAATCGCGATGCCGAGGCCGGCCAGGAAGTCGCTCATCGGCGGGTACACGTCCTGATCGGAGCCGCGCACGTCGAAGCCGCGCTTCTTGAGCATCGCCGCGAGCGTCGCCATCGCGGTCCCGCACATGCCGATGAGGTGCACCCGCGTCACGCGACCGCCGCCTCCTCGATGACGAGCGCCGGCCGGGCGTTGGCGACGACCGAGGCCCGGACACCGAACGGGAGCGTCCAGGCCGGACCCGTCGTGTGGCCCGACGGGAAACCGGCGAGCACTGGCCCGGAAAAGTCGCGCACGAGATCCGCTGCTGTGGCGCGCGCGCTGTACTCGCCGCCGGGCTCGTCGCACCATGGCAGCTCGCCCCAGACGATGGCACGCGCGCGGCCGAGGATGCCGCTCAGCCGAAGTTGCGTGAACATGCGGTCGATGCGGTACGGCCGCTCGCCGACTTCATCGAGGAAGAGCACGAAGCCGTCGGGCGGATCGAACGCGTAGGGAGTCCCGAGCGACCCGACGAGCTGCGAGAGCGTGCCGCCGAAGAGCGGGCCGGAGGCTTCCCCGGGCCTCAGCGACTCGAGCCCAGACGGGCAGAGCTCTCCTGCCGGCTCCGCGCGGGTGACACACGCGAGCAGCGACTGGCGGTGGTAGCCCTCCTCGCCGCGCCCGAGCCGGCGGGCGAGCATCGGCCCGTGGAACGCCACCAGACCGCACGCGCCGTTCAGGAAAACGAGGAGCGAGGTGAGATCGCTGTAGCCGATGAAGGGTTTGCGCGCGGTTCGCGCGAGGTCCGGATCGAGGAGCGGAAGAACCTGGATGCTGCCGTAGCCGCCGCGCACGCCCACGAGGGCCGCTACCGACGGGTTGGTCCAGGCGTCGTGGATGGCCGCGGCCCGGACCTCCGGGTCCCCCGCGACGTAGCCGCGCTTCGCGAAGACGCGCTCGTCGTACACCGGCTCGAAGCCGAGCGCCCTCAGCTCGGCCACGCCCGCATCAAACTCGTCGCGCTTGAAGGGGCTGGCGGGTGACACGACCGCGACGCGATCCCCGGGCCGCAGCGCGCGCGGCTTCACCATCGCCCTCAGAGGAACCTCGCCATCTCCTCGGCGATCGCCTGATGCTCGCGCCGTCCGATCACGTCGGCGGACGGCGGGCGCCGCTCCTCGCGGCCGGCAAGAAACCGTTCCTTGACGCGCCGGTGGCGCGCCATCGCGTCCTCGACGCGCGTGAGAGGCAGGCGCTCCTGCTCGACGGCGTGGATGAGCGCTTCGAGCGCGGCGACCTGCGGCTCCCGGCCGCCGGCGCAGATGAGCATCGCGTCGCATCCCGCGGCGATCGCCCCCACGGCGGTGTCGCCGATGCTGTACCGCGCGCTCACCGCTTTCATCTGCAGGTCGTCGCTCAGGACGAGCCCGCCGTACCCCAGCTCGCGTTTGAGCAGCCCGTCGATCAGCGAGGGGGCGAGCGTTGCGGGCCGCTCCTCGTCGAAGGCCGGAACGAGCACGTGCGCGGTCATGATCGCGGCGACCTGTTCCTCGACGGCCGCTTTAAACGGCAGAAGCTCGACCCGGCGAATCCGATCCGGGTCGTGCTCGACGAGCGGCAGCTCGTCGTGCGAGTCGGCGGTCGTGTCGCCGTGTCCCGGAAAATGTTTCCCGCAGGCGGCGATCCCTGCCGCCTGCAGCGTGCGGATGACGACACGCCCGAACCGCGCGACCTCCTCGGCCCGCTCCCCGAACGCGCGATCGCCAATCACGGTGTTGTTCGGGTTCGTGTAGACGTCGAGGACCGGCGTGTAGTCCAGGTTGATGCCGACCGCCGCCAGCTCCGCCGCCAGGGCCCGCGCGAAGCGCTCCGCCAGCCGCTCGTCACCGCTGCGCCCGAGCGCCAGCATCGGCGGCCACTCGGTGAACGGGCGCGTCAGGCGCGCGACGCGCCCTCCTTCCTGATCGACGCTCACCCAGAGCGGCAGCTCCCGACGAAGGCCCCGCGCCTCGCGGGCGAGCTCCGCCACCTGTGCCGGCTCGATGACATTGCGCGCGAAGAAGATGACGCCGCCGAGATCGAACTCCCGTGCGAGCGCCTTGAGATCGGCGGGCAGCGCGTGGCCGTCGAAGCCGGCGACCAGCACCTGCCCGATGTGACGCCGGAGGTCCCGCTGGGACATCGATCCGCCATTATAATCTGCGCGTGCGCATCACTTCATCGGCCCCTACGCGCATCGATCTCGCCGGCGGCACGATCGACATCTGGCCGCTTTACCTCTTTCACGAGGATGCGCAGACCCTGAACGCCGCCATCAGCCTGCGCGCACGCTGCGAGCTGACCCCGCTCAGCGACGGGCGGATCGAGATCGCGTCGGCCGACACCGGGCGCACGGTGAGCGCGAGCCACTGGTCCGAGCTGCGCGGTAACCACGAGCTGAAGCTGATCGGGCACCTGCTTCACTATTTCCGCGCCGGCGGGCTGCGGGTCGCCACCGCCTCGGAGTCGCCGGTCGGAGCAGGCATCGCAGGCTCCTCCGCGCTCAACGTCGCCGTGTGCGGCGCGGTGGCCGCCTGGCAGCACAGCGACCTGGACGACGACGTTTTGCTCCAGGTGGCCATGAACGTCGAGGCGCAGGCGATCGACGTCCCGACCGGCGCCCAGGACTTTCGCCCGGCGCTCTATGGAGGCGTCTCCGCCGTCGAGCTGCGGGCGGACGGCGTCAAGCGCGTCCCGCTCGCGGTCGACCCGCGCGCACTCGAAGCGCACATCGTCCTCGCGTACACGGGAGCATCGCGCCAGTCGGGCATCAACAACTGGGAGGTCACCAAGCGGCACATCGACGGCGACCGTGCGGTGTTCGACCGGTTCGAGCGCATCCGCGACATCGCCATCGCGATGCGCGAGGCGCTCAGCGGCGGGGACTGGCCCGAGGTCGGGCGGCAGATTGCCGCGGAGTGGGAGAATCGCAAGCGCCTGGCGCCGGGTGTCAGCACGCCTGAGATCGAGCGTCTCATCGCGGCCGCGCGAAGCGCCGGCGCGCAGGCGGCGAAGGTCTGTGGCGCCGGCGGGGGCGGCTGCATGATCCTCTTCGCCATGCCCGATCGCGTGCCCAAAGTGAAGGCGGCACTCACGTCCGCCGGCGCGCGGGTCCTCGACTACCGCGTCGAAACCCAGGGATTGATCGTGGATCGTGGATAACGCCTCGATAGCCCGCATCTTCGCCGAGATCGGCGACCTGCTCGAAATCAAGAACGAGAACCCGTTCCGCGTGCGCGCCTACCGCACGGCGGCCGAGACGATCGCCACGCTCGGCGAGCGCGTGGCGGATCTGCCCCCCGAGGCGCGGTTGAAGCTGCCCGGCATCGGCAAGGACCTCGCCGCGAAGATCGGCGAGCTGGTCGACACGGGCGGGCTGGAATACCACAACGCGCTGCTGAAGGAGTTCCCGACGAGCATTCTCGATCTGCTCCGGCTGCAAGGGGTCGGGCCAAAAACAGTCGCGCTGCTGTACACGTCGCTCGAGATCAAGACCCTTGAGGATTTGGAGGCTGCGGCGCGCGCCGGCCGGCTGCGCGACGTCAAAGGCATGGGCGCGAAGAAGGAGGCCCTCATCCTCAAGGCGATCGAGGAGCGCAAACAACATGGCGGCCGCCAGTTGTTGAGCGCGGCGCACGATGCCGCGGCGGCGCTCGTCGCCCACCTGCGCGAGGCCGCGCCGAAGGCCTCGATCACTCCGGTCGGCAGCCTTCGACGCGGCTGCGATACCTGCGGGGATCTCGACATCGTCGTGGCAGGCCCATCTGGCGCGAAGGCGTCGGCGGCGCTGGTGTCCTCGTTGACGAGCCACCCGCTGGTCGAGCGGGTGCTTGCGCAGGGGGAGACGAAGTCCAGCGTGCTGCTGCGAGGCGGGCTGCAGGCGGATGTCCGGGTGGTGCCGCGCGACAGCGAGGGGGCCGCGCTGCAGTACTTCACGGGCTCGAAGGCACATAACATCGCGCTGCGCGACCGCGCGATCGGCCGGCGTCTGAAGCTGAACGAGTACGGCCTCTACGACGAAAAGGGGCAGGCCGTCGCGGGCAGAACCGAAGCGTCGATCTACAAAGCGCTGGGGCTGGCGTTCGTGCCGCCCGAGCTTCGCGAGAACCACGGAGAGATCGAGGCTGCCGAAGCCGGGGCGCTGCCACATCTCGTCGAGCGGTCCGATCTCAAGGGGGACCTGCACTCGCACACGACCGCGAGCGACGGGCGGGCCGACGTCCTGACCATGGCGCGCGCCGCGAAGGCGGCGGGGCTCGACTATCTCGCGGTCACCGACCACAGTCGCGCGCTGGCGATGGTCGAGGGCCTCGACGAAGCGCGCGCGCTGGCCCACGCGAAGGTGGTCCGCGAGGTCTCCCGACGCGCCGGTATCACACTGCTCGCCGGCATCGAGTGCGAGATCCTGCCCGACGGCCGGCTCGACCTTGCCGACGACTGCCTCGCCGAGCTGGACATCGTCGTCGCCTCCGTGCACTCGGCGTTCAACCAGGAAGAGGCGCAGATGACCGACCGGATCCTGCGCGCCATCGAGAACCCGTGGGTGGACGTCCTGGGACACCCGACCGGCCGGAGACTCCTGAAGCGCGCGCCGTACGCGGTGAACATCGAGCGGGTCATCGACACCGCGGCGCGGCTGGGCGTCGCGATGGAGATCAACAGCCATCCGCACCGGCTCGATCTGAACGACGCGCAGGCGCGGCTGGCCCGCGCGCGCGGCGTCGCGATCGTCGTCGACTCCGACGCGCACACGCCGGCCGAGTTCGACCTGCTCCGCTGGGGCATCATCATCGCGCGCCGCGCGTGGCTCCGGGCCGACGATGTCCTCAATACGCTGTCGGTAGACCAGCTCAGGAAACGGCTCCGACGGAACAGACGTCGATAAGGCCATCTGGCCATGGACGATCGGGAGATCGGGCGATGTAATTGTGCCCTCGGGGGCATCGGGGCATCGGCGTATCGGGGTATCAATTTATCGAGGCCTCCGCCGCTTGTTTCGTCCTTGCACTGGCGGCCGGCGAGCCATGGCCCACTCGCTGCGCATCTGCGAGAGGCCGTCCATGTAAACGGCGGCTCGTTCCCGTTCTTCGTCACTCTTCATTGCCTTCAAAAGGATAATGGCGCGTGCCAGGTCCCGTTGAATGGTGGCCTTCGTCGCGTTGAAGTACAGGTGCTTGATTTCGTCAAGTGGGTTCACTCTCCCTTACCTTTCCCCTTGACCAGGAATTTTCGCGCCGCGAGGCGAAGCGCTTCCGGGACGTTGCGATCGGTGCAGATGTTCTTGATGTCGCGCTCGTTCAGGCGGCCGACGAGGCCGAGCGAGATCGCCGGCGGTGTCTTGGGGTTGCGCGCCAGCGCCGAGATCACCGAGTAGTTCTTCGTCCAGGACCGGTTCATGCCGATCGTCCGCAGCACGTCCTCCGCCACGTTCGCCATCCGCGCGAACGACTCGATCTCGCTCTTGGTCAGCTTCGGACTGCTGAGGACCGCGGCCGCCACGATCTTGTTCGGGTCGCGGATGAGGACCTGGCGCTGCTCGCGCGTGCCCTTCATCGCGAGCTTCATCCGATCGAGGATCGACAGGTTGGCGACGGGAGTATCGCGCTCGGTTGCCGCCTCCTCTTCGGAGGTACCCACCTCGAACAGCGGCTCGTCGTCGGGGACCGGGTCGGGGTGTGGTGCCGGCCTGACGCCTCGCTCGGCGAAGAACTGCCTGATCTCCTCAGGCACGTCGGTCCGTGCGAGAAAGCTCGTCAGCGCGCGCTCGGGGAGCGCGGCGATCGTGGCGCCCGCCGCCGCAGCCACCGCGGGCTCCTGATCGTCGGCGAGCAGCACGAGCAGCGCGAGCTGCTCGAGCGCGCGTGGCGCCATCGCGCCGTGGGCCGCGAGGAGCCGGACGTCGCGGGCGACTTCTCCCCGGCGAAAGAAATCGATGAGCGGCGTCCTGAGACCAGGATCCATCAAGGCAGGTAGGACGTCAGGTTTTGGCGGGTGATCTTGACGGTGCGGGTTTCCCCGGGGCCGCCGAGCGGCTTGGCGATGCGGCCGTTCAACGCGAACTCGCATGCGGCGCCGTCACCCACCTTCAGCACCGCCTCCTCGCGGAACGTGCGGATCTCGCGCTCCCCCGCCTGCATCTCTCGCGTGAACGACGGGCTGCCGTCAACCGTCAGCGACACCCAGCACGGCGCGCCAGGCCGCAGCTCGATCGTCTGGCGATCCGGCGAGCCGGCCTGAATGACCGGGGGCGGCGCTGGTTTGGTCGAAGGCGCCTGCCTGCCTGCGGTGGCAGCGCCCGCCGGCGGCCACACCGGAGCCGCGG
>JBOGJB010000068.1:0-1732 GCA_050745085.1 Vicinamibacterales bacterium | reverse complement strand
CGGCGGGAGTGGGCCGCGCCGCTCTCGGACCGCGTGCCCGTCACAGGCGCGGAGATCATTCACGCCATCCGCGAAGAGTCCGCGGTCCGGTTGAGCGACGTCGTCATGCGCCGCACACCGCTGGGATCGATGGAGTATCCGGGAGACGCCGCCGCCAGACGCGTCGCGGAGATCGCCTCATCTGAGCTTGGCTGGGACGCTCGGCGAACCGAAGACGAGCTGCGACAGCTTCGCGGCTGCTATCCCTAGAAGGGGGTTCAGACCCCATCAATCCGGCGAACGCGTGCGCGATACCTGACCCGCGGCGCGGCATTCCGGCTGCGCGTTGCGGCGGCGCCGCTCCCACTCCGGCGTCAGCCACACGCCGCGCCGCTAGGTCCAGAATCGCGGAGCGATCGCTTATGAAACCCGTCCTAGCGGACGACCACCTGGATGTTGTTGTCGAGATCGCTCCGGTTGATATCGATCTCACCCAGGGGCTTCTCGAGCGTCTCGCCCGATCGCAACTCCAGCTTCAGTCTGTATTTCCCTGGCGGGACCTTGATCGTAAACGCGCCGCTTGCGTCACTCGACACGCTGTGCGTCGCGCCGGTCGCGGCGTTCACGAAGTCGAGCTTGCGCGCGCCGAGCGGCGTGCCGGCGGCGCTCGTCACGCGGCCGCTGATCGTGCCATCGGTCGTCGGCGGCCTCGCAGAGGGATCGACGACGGGGACGCCCTGCCGGCAGGCGGCAGCGACGGCCACCATCGCGAGAACGACCGCGGTCCGGCACAGATGAGATGGCCAGTCGTTGTTCGTGCGCATCGTTCGTACCCCCCTTTCTGGCGACTGCAAGTACCGCGCCCGGCTACGGCACTGTGAATCCCCGGAACACCCAGGTGACGCCCGCCGTGAAGCCCCAGCTCGGATCGCTCGACGTCATGCCGACGAGAAGCCCGGCGTCCACGCGTGCGCTGCCACGCGTGTAACGCGTGCCGATCCGCATGATCGCGCGAGACTCCGTCCCTGCCGGTGGATCGTCACCCCACTGTTGCGCGCGGCCGTTGATCTCCCCGACCACCTCGAACCCTTGCGCGATCGCGCGCGCCACCGAGATGCCGTAGACCAGGGCGTCGTTCTGGCGGTCGCCGCGCGTCGGATCCCCCAGAATCCCGAAGCCGATGTTGCCGACGACGCGGATGGACTGGATGGTTTTGCCGATGAGGGCCGTCGCGAAGACGTCGGTGGTGTCGAGGCCGAGGCCGCTCTGGTTCGACGCCATCGGCAGCTTGGTGGCGAACCGCACGCCGAGCGCTGGCCGTCCCGGAGTCTCCGACAGGAACCGCAGCTTCGTGGCGACGACCAGGTCGTCCACGTCGGAGGTGGAATCCCCGTCGAAGTCGACCAGACTGGCGAGCGGCGCCGGAAAGCGATCGGTGACGGCGAGCCGTTGATACGGCGCCCAGTCCAGCTGGATTTCCACGATCGAGCCGACGCCGAAGCTGGTGCCGAGCGTTGGCCACCGGATCAGGTTGCCCTGCAGACCGGAGGCGGGATACTGCACGTCGCGCGCGTAGTCGAATCCGCCCTCGATCAGGATGATTCCCGAACCAATCGTTTCCGGATCTTCCGTCACCAGCGGCCGCTGCTGCGCACCGGCAGGCGCCGCCGCGACAATGATCACCAGCAGCGTCCGTACGCACGTCCAGAGTGATCTGAGGGCCTTCGGCATTCGGCATTCGGCATTCGGCATT
>JBOGJB010000067.1:0-4540 GCA_050745085.1 Vicinamibacterales bacterium | reverse complement strand
CGACCTCAGACGGCGCATGCACGACCCCGTTCCGGCAGTCGGCACATGGCTGCGCTCGGTGGTCGGCGGGCACATCCGCTATTACGGCGTGCCCACGAACCGCCACGCGCTGCACATCTTTCGGTTTCAGGTGGGTCGGCTGTGGCATCGCACGCTCTCGCGGCGAAGCCAGACCGGCCGCGTGCCCTGGGACCGCATGCGGCGGCTCATTGACCGCTGGTTGCCTCCTGCCCGCGTGTGTCATCCCTATCCCCTGCGGCGGCTTGGCGTCATCACCTGAGGCAAGAGCCGGATGCGGGAAATCCGCTCGTCCGGATCTGTGGAGGGGGTGCTCAGTAACGGGCATCCCTACTCCGACTGTTGCTGTCGTACAGCCGTCGTCTTACCTGGCCGCCCGCGTCCCTGGTGGTGCCAGACCCGGGCCATGTTACACCCGCCGCTGCCGGTGTTCAGGTGTGCGTATGTTCGTTCGCGCCGAGGGCCTCAATCACCCGCAACGCATGTTCGACCTGACGGAGGGCCTGATTCGCACGAGTACCGCGACCGCGAGATCGAGCTGATTCTCGGCGGCGATTTCAAGCGAGTGCCGGCCGACAAATGGAAGCGCGAGCCGGCGCCGCGCGTCACCACTTCAGCCCGACCGCCTTCGTCAGGAACTCGACGAGCGGGCTGATCCGGCGGCATTCGGCGACGAAGTCACGCATGAAGCGCGGCCCAGAGACCTGCGGGTCGGTGAACGACGCGCCAGCGATGAAGTCCTTGCGCCGCAGGTCGTCGATGAAGGGGTGCTTTGCATCGTAGCCCCGCGGCGGACGGCTGAGCACCTCGCCTTCTAACTTCAAGCCGCGGCGCGCCCGCCTCCAGGCGGCAGCATCCGCAACGATGGCGTCGCGGATCCTGACGAGCATGGCGGTGTCCGGGTGCCAGAGCCCCCCACCGACGAAGCACGCTCCTGGCTCCAGATGCAGATAAAACCCGGGCGCGTGCCCGGTGGCCTTGCTGGCCCGATGGAAGAAATGCGCGGCGGCGTGCGTTTTGTAGGGGGACTTGTCGGCTGAGAAGCGTACGTCGCGGTAGATGCGAAACAGCGATCCGCCCGTCGGGCGCGGGTCGGCGACGAACCGCGGGCTGATCCGGTCGAGGTGCGAAGCGAAGTCCGCGATGAATCGCAGGAAGGGATCCCGGACCGCGGACTCGAAGCGCGCCTTGTTGGCCAGAAACCAGTCACGATTGTTGTGCCGGCGAAGCGCGCGCAGGAAGGCAAACAGCTCGGGCGTGAAATACGGGGCGGCGCGGTCCATCAGGTACCCTCGGTCGTGAGGACAATCTTGCCAATGTGGTCGCCTCGTTCGAGCGCGCGGTGCGCGTCGGCGGCGCGGGTCAGCGGGAACGTCGCGTGGATGATCGGCCTGACCGTTCCCTGGCTCAGGAGCGGCCAGACGTGCGCGTGCAGCGCCTTCGCGATCGCCGCTTTCTCCTCCACGGTTCGTGGACGCAGCGTCGATCCCGTGATCGTGAGCCGGCGTTGGAGCACCTGAGTCAAGTTCACCTGCGCCTTCGACCCGCCCATCAATCCGATTTGCACGAGCCGCCCGTCAACCGCCAGCGCACTGAGATTCCGGTCCACGTACTCGCCGCCGACGATGTCGAGGATAACGTCGACGCCGCGACCGTCCGTCGTCAGCTTGACGGCCTCGACGAAGTCGCATTCCCGGTAGTTGATGGCTGCCCGGGCGCCCAGGACGAGGCAGGCGTCACTCTTTCGTTCCGTGCCCGCGGTCGCGATCACGGAGGCGCCGAACGCGCGGCCCAGTTGAATCGCGGTCGTGCCGATCCCGCTCGTACCGCCGTGGACGAGGAGCCACTCGCCCGGCTTCAGCGCGCCGCGCTCGAAGACGTTCGTCCAGACCGTGAAGAACGTTTCTGGGACAGCCGCCGCCTCGACGAGCGTCACTCCGTCTGGCACGGGAAGACATTGCGGGGCCGGCGCGACGCAATACTCCGCGTAGCCGCCGCCGGCGACGAGCGCGCAGATCTGCTGACCCGCATCGAGACCCGGTCCGCCCGCGGAAGGACCATGCGCGACGATCGTGCCCGCGATCTCGAGCCCTGGAATGTCGGGCGCGCCCGGCGGCGGCGGGTACTGGCCCTGGCGCTGCATCAGGTCCGGCCGGTTCACGCCCGCCGCGGCGACGCGCACGAGGACTGCGCCTAGACCGGGTCGGGGTACGGGCCGCGACACAGGCCGCAGGACCTCGGGGCCGCCCGGCCGCTCGATCTCGATCGCGGTCATCGTGTCCGGGATCTTCACGCTCCTCATCATAAGCCGCCGACCGATCGGCTCGTCCCGGTGTCTAAACCTCCAGTCCATCACGCGACGCGGTTTCGCGTCGGCGTTTCGTGAACGCCTCCGGGAGGAACACGCCATGCGTGTGCTCGCGCTTCTCGGTTCGGTGTCGCTCGCGCTCGTCGCCTACTCTTTTCCTACCGCCACGACATCTGCAGTGCAGGCCGTCAGCGGCACGGTGACTGACGCCAAGGGCGCGGCGCTTCCGGGCGCCGCGGTGACGCTCACGGCCAAAGGCGGATGGATACAGTCGGCGACGACCGACGCCAGGGGACGGTTCAGTTTCTCCGGCGTCCCGGTCGGCCGCGCGACGCTGACGGTCTCGCTCGCCGGCTTCACCGTCGTCACGCGCACGCTGAAGGTTGACACTGATCGTCCGCCGGTGCTTCGGATCGCGATGACCGCGGCCGCCATGGAGAGCCCGCCCACCTCGGCCAACCAGGTGGCCCCGCCGCCGCCGGCACAGCCGCGCACGATGGACTTCGTCATCGGCGGCGTCGCCGGCGGTACAACCGGGGGGCTCGGACCCGGGTCTGGGCCGCACGGATATCGTGGGCGCCGTGAGCCGTGGAACACTGAAGCGTACGATCGCATCGACGACAACGCGTTCAGGCGCGCCCTCGATCATCCGTTGTCCACGTTCTCAATCGACGTCGACACCGCATCGTATTCAAACGTGCGGCGCTTCCTCAACGCCGGCGCTCTGCCGCCCGCCGACGCGGTCAGGACCGAGGAGCTGATCAACTACTTCAAGTTCGACTATCCCGCGCCGTCCGGGTCCGATCCCTTCTCCGTCACGACCGAGGTCGCGGCGTGCCCCTGGAACGGCAGACACAAGCTCGCGCTCATCGGTTTGCAGACCAGGCGCATTGAGACCACGGAGTCCATGCCGGCGCGCAACCTCGTGTTCCTCCTCGACGTCTCTGGCTCGATGACGCCGGCCGACAAGCTGCCGCTGGTCCGCACCGCGATGCGTATGCTGGTCGATACTCTGACCGCACGCGATCGTGTCGCCATCGTCGTCTACGCCGGCGCGAGCGGGTTAGTGCTGCCGTCCACACCTGGAGATCGCAAGGCCATCATCCACGACGCGATTCAGAACCTGGAGGCCGGCGGATCGACCAACGGTGCTGCCGGCCTGCGGTTGGCGTACGAGATCGCGGCAGCGAACTTCGTCCGGAACGGCATCAACCGCGTGATTCTCGCGACCGACGGCGACTTCAACGTCGGGGTGACCAGTCAGGGCGAGCTCGTGCGGATGATGGAAGAAAAGCGCGAACAGGGCGTCTTCCTCACGATCCTCGGCGTCGGCACCGAGAACCTGAAGGACTCGACGATGGAGAAGCTCGCCGACAAGGGGAACGGCAACTATGCCTACCTCGATTCGCTGCACGAGGCACGGCGCGTGCTCGTCGCCGAAGCGGGCGCGACGCTCGTGACCGTCGCCAAGGACGTCAAGATCCAGGTCGAGTTCAATCCCGCGGCCGTGAATGCCTACCGGTTGATTGGCTATGAGAACCGGCTGCTGCACAGCGAGGACTTCAATAACGACCGTAAAGATGCCGGCGAGATCGGCGCGGGCCATTCGGTGACCGCGCTCTACGAGATCGTCCCTGCCGGCGTCGAGATCGATCTGTCCAAGGTGGACCCGCTCAAGTACCAGCGGCCGGCGGCCGGCGCCGAGGCGCCCGCCTCTGAGCTGATGACGGTCAAACTGCGGTACAAGGAGCCTCACGGAGACGTGAGCCGTCTGATGACCGTTCAGGTGGCGAATCGCGCCGCCGGGCCTTCAGCTCGTCTTGGCTTTGCGGCGGCGGTGGCGGAGTTCGGTATGCTGTTGCGAACCTCGCAGCATCGAGGGGAGGCGACCTGGCGTTCGGCGATCGATCTGGCGCGCCAACACCGTGGCGTCGATCCGGACGGCTACAGGGCGGAGTTCATCAAGCTCGTTGATCTCGCGGGGGCGCTTGGCGAGCAGCGAACGACGACGGCGAGCAGGTGAAACGTCCGAGGCCGCAGCGGAGGCTGACCTGCGGCCGCGAGGGTGGCTGCTCCTGCTCTGCCGGATCCTGATCATCTACGAGCCGGCTCTCCTGGCGCTGACGCTTGCGCCGGTCATCTCTTCGCTCCCGATGCGGGGCTGGCTCGTGGCGGGCGTGCTGGGGGCGCGCGTCCTCATCGCCGGGCTGAGCG
>JBOGJB010000066.1:0-2004 GCA_050745085.1 Vicinamibacterales bacterium | reverse complement strand
CACGAACCCCGGCATCTTCGGCGCCGCGTACGGCCTGCCCATGATCAACCAGCCACAGGTCGCCATACTGGGCGTGGGTGCAGTCGAGAAGCGCGCCGTCGTCGTCGACGACGCGATCGGCATCCGGCCAATGTGTTACTTGTCGCTCGGTTACGACCATCGGCTGGTCGACGGCGCCGACGCGGGTCGGTTCCTTCAGCACTTGAAGGAACGGCTCGAAGACTTCGATGAATCGTGGACTTGATGTCCGGCGGCTCGGGCTGATTGAGTACGGCCAGGCGCTCGGGCTGCAGCGGCAGCTCGTCGAAGACCGCCGCGGGGATCGCATCCCCGACACGCTCCTCCTCCTTCAGCATCCTCCGGTGATTACGCTCGGCGTGAAAGCGCGCGGCCAGCGGCGCCACGTGCTGGCGACGCCGCAGGCACTCCAGGCGGCCGGCGTCACGGTCTACGAGACCGGGCGCGGCGGCGACGTCACGTATCACGGTCCGGGTCAGCTCGTCGGCTATCCGATTCTCGACCTCCGTCCCGATCGCTGCGACGTGCATCGCTACGTGCGCGACATCGAGGCAGCGCTCATCCAGGCGACGCGGACCTTCGGCGTCGAGGCGGAGCGTGTCTCCGGGCTGACCGGAGTGTGGGTCGGCGGCTCGAAGCTCGCGGCGATCGGTGTGCGCATCTCGCGCTGGATCACGAGCCACGGCTTCGCCTACAACGTCGCAACCGATCTCGATCGCTTCAAGCTGATCGTGCCGTGCGGGATTGACGACCGCGGGGTGACCTCGCTGAGCGCCCTCGCCGGGGACGGCATACGGATGAGTCAGGTCGAAGACCAGGTCGCCACCGCCTTTGCGGCTGTATTCGACCGAGCCCTCCTGGTAACTCACTGAATATACAGGCCTTTACCACTGGAATAACCCGCCAGCGCCTGGTGTTCTAAGTGGGCAATGGGGTTGGGCATGCGGCAGGACACCACTGATCAGGCGCTGGTCACGCGGATGCGCGGCGGGGACGCCGACGCCGTGGCGGAGCTGTCGGTTCGTTACGGCGCGCGCATCCAGCAGCTGGCGATGCGCTACGTCAAGAACCGGGAGGACGCCGAAGAGGTCGCGCAGGACGTCCTGCTCAAGGTGAGCCGAAAGATCGACGCGTTCCGCGGCGACTCCGCGCTGTCGTCCTGGATCTACCGCATCACGTTCAACACCGCGATGTCGCGCCTGCGGCGCATGCGCCATCTCCGCCCCATCGAAGCTGCGTCGGCTGACACGCTGCCGGTCGACGATGCGGGTGCGCCACGCGTCGCGCCGGATCCGGCCGACTGGTCCTCGCTCGCAGACGACGAGGTAATGCGGGCGGAGCTGCGCGCGCGTCTCGTGCAGGCGCTGCGCACGCTGCCGGCCGTCTACCGTGTGCCGGTCCTGCTGCGCGACATCCACGGCCTCTCGACCGAAGAAGCCAGCGCCGTCCTGCGCATCAAGCCGCAGACGCTGAAGTCCCGCCTGCACCGTGGGCGTTTGATCCTGCGGGAGAGGCTCAGCGACTTCGCGACCGGACTCTCACTCCATCGCCACTGACTCCCTTTCGGCATTCGGCATCGGGCATTCGGCATTTGGCATTCGGCATCAGGCATTAATCGCCGTTTCCAACAGAGTTCGTTCCTGCAGGCTCAGTGACGGCGTCAGGATCATCTCGACTCTTCCAACTCCAAGCCGTACTGGCATCGCGGCGACGCGGCCTCGTGGGCCCCGGATCCGACCCGCGAAATCCGCGGAGTCCAGGGCGACAAAGCACGTCTGGCGCCGGAGCGATCCGGCGACGAGCGCCTCGACGACGCGGGCGGCGGCTGAGGCCAGCGCGTAGGGGCCGGGCGGCCACAGGGCCGGCAGGCGCGCGCCGATCGCGTTGAGCCGGTGCGCCGGCAGGACCTCCGTCACGATCGCTCCGCGGACCGTCGCCGCCGACCACCCAATCACCGCTCCTCGGGGCGGCGTCCCCGTCACCTCC
>JBOGJB010000065.1:0-4365 GCA_050745085.1 Vicinamibacterales bacterium | reverse complement strand
CGAATGGCTCGTCCCCTCGGGAAAGATGCAGACGGCATCCCCGGCGGCGAGCGCGTCCCCGACGGCGGCGAACATCGCGGCGTTCTTCGAGGTGTCGGCGGCGTCGATGGCGCGGTAGACGGGAATCGCTCCGCCGGCGCGCAGCATCCGTCCGATGACGGGCATCCGGAAGAGCGGTTCCTTGGCGAGAAACCGCACGTCGCGGCCGGAGGTCGCCCAGACGACCGCCGGATCGAGCAGCGCATTCGGATGATTCGCGACCAGAAGCACCGCGCCGGACGAGGGCGGCGCGCCGCGGGTCGCGACTCTGTAGAAGGCCCACGTCACCAGCTTCGCCAACCGGCGGACCGCGGCAAGCGAAATCAAACTAAGCACTAAGAACTAAGCACTAAGAACTTCTTGATTGGCCTCCCGTCGTCCTTCCTCGACATCAACGAACGCGAGCAGCGCAGCGCCGATGATGAAGAAGGCGATCACGGCGAGGATCGCGTTTCGGCTCGCCCCGGTCGCCGTGATCATCCACGCGAACAGTACCGGCCCGAGGATGCCCGCGTAGCGCTCGAACACGCTGAAGAACGCGAAGAACTCCGACGACCGCTCCCGCGGGATCATCGACGCAAACATCGACCGGCTGAGCGCCTGCGTCCCGCCCTGAACCGTGCCGACCAGCATCGCCAGCGCCAGGAAGTGTGTGCTCGTACGCATGAAATAACCGAGCACGGTGATACCAGCGTACACGAGCAGGCCGAGAAACACCGCACGCTTCGGCCCGATGACGCCGGCGAGGCGCCCGAACAGAAACGCGCACGGCACGCCGATGAACTGGGTGAGGAGCAGCGCGCCGATCATGACCCCCGTGTCGAGGCCGATCTCGGTGCCGTAGATCGTCGCGGCGCGGATCATCGTCTGGATGCCATCGTTATAGATCAGAAACGCCAGCAGCAGCAGGAACGCCTGCTTGTACCGCCGCAGCTCGCGGAAGGTCGTTCTCAGCCGCGCGAACGCGACGCCCATCGTGTGCGCCAGACCGGAGGGGCGGGTCTTCAGATCGGCGTCTCCCGTCTCCACGCGCGGCTCGGGCACGCGGACGAAGAGTGGGATCGAAAAAACCGCCCACCAGACCGCGACGCTGACGAACGACAGCCGCGTGCCGGTCCCCGCGTCCGGAATCCCGAGCAGGGACGGCTTCATGATCATCACCACGTTGATGGCGAGCAGGACGCCTCCGCCGAGGTATCCGACGGCATAGCCGGCGGATGAGAGCCGGTCCATTGCCTCGTCGTCTCCCCGCGGCACGAGGTGAGGAAGAAGCGACTCATAGAAGACAATGCTGCCCGCGACGCCCACGTTCCCGGCGATGAAGAGCTGAAGCGCGAGCCGCCAGTCTCCCGGGCCGATGAAGTACATGCCGGCGGTCGCCGCCGCGCCGATCGCGAGGAACACGGCGAGCATCGGTTTCTTCACCGCGCGGTAGTCCGCGATCGCGCCCAGGATTGGCGCGACGATGGCGACGATCAGAATCGCGATAGCCGTGGACCACATAAACCGGCTCGTCGCGACGGGCGGCGCGAGCCCGCGCGCGGCAACCTCGGCGTAGTAGATCGGGAAGATCGCCGCGATGATGGTCGTCTGAAAGGCGGAGTTCGCCCAGTCGTACATCGCCCACGCGCGCAGGTCGGGGCGATCGAGGCCCAGCCGCTTCAGCATCAGAACGTCCTCCGGGCTATCCACTCACGGAAGAGCGAGTCGACAACGACGTAGCGATTCTGATCGCGGACGAGGACGTCCTCGCGGACGAGCGCCGCGAGCGCCGCCTGCACGGTCGAGGCGCCGCCGAGGCGGTGCCGCGCACGGATGTCGGCCGACAGCAGCTCGCGCCCGTCCTCGACCACCGCGGCGCGGAGGGCGCCGCGCTGGCCGAGCGTGAGCCGCTGCCAGAGCGTCTCGAAGAGCGTGTCCTGCTCGCCGAGCAAACGCTTCAGGGTCTCGTGCAGATCGTCGAGTCCGATCCTCCGCCGCCCCGCCGCGCGCGCGTCATCCCAGGACTCGTGCGCGAGCCGCTGCACGTCGTAAGGGAGGTTGCCCGCCAGCTCGACGACCGCCTGGCCGAGCCCCGCCTCCGGCTTGATGCCGGAGCGGAAGAACCGCGACTCGACGAACGCGGCGAAGCGGTCCGCCGGGATCTTGCCGAGCCGCATGACCGGCCCGGCCTTGTAGAACGGCCGGCTGCGACCGAGCATCCGCTCCATGAGGGCCGGCTCGGAGCCCGCGAAGACGTAGCCGACCTCGCGCTGCTTCTGCACCGCCGCGCGGAGCGCGTGCTCGACGCTGCCGCCGTCGAAGCCGGCGATCGCCTGGAACTCGTCGAGCGCGACGGTCAGACGGCGCTTTCGATCGCGCGCGACGCGCGCCGGCAGCTCGAAGATCTCCGTGGCGAGGCGGGTGACGTCCCGCGCGCTCCGTGCGTGCGGGAAGGAAATCTCGAGCGACCCGCCGATCTCGTACCGGACCTCCGGCTTCACTCCGCCGAGCAGCTCGCGGATCCACGAGCGCGCCCGGTCCAGCCGCGTCTCCACGGCGACGAGCGCCCGCGCATAGCCCTCGAGGAACCCGACGTAGGAGCTGTAGCTCGAGACGGTGACCTCGACCGCGAGCGCGCCGGCCCGCTCGCAGCCGCGCAGCGCGTGGCGGATGAGCGACGACTTGCCGTAGCGGCGCGGCGAGATGAGGAAGATCTTCTGCCCGTCGAGCAGGTCGCGACCGAGGCGATCCAGCTCCATCTCGCGGTCGACGAAGGCGGTCACCGGAGCGATCTCGCCGTAGACGAACGGGTTGCCCGTCACGGGGCGACCGGCTCCTCAGATACGTGGAAGACCGTAATGGCTACGTAGTTTAGCGTAATCTGCGGACATGCGCCAGATGTCGATCCGCGATCGGGTGATCGGGTGATCGGGTCACCGTCGATCGGGAGATCTGCGAGTTGCGATCGCGCGATCCGAGATCGCCGGTTCGGCGATTGACGATGACCGGATCTCCAGATCACCCGATCGCAGATTGACTATTGGCTACCACCTGGCGGGCCAGGGGCGAGGATCCAGACCGACACCGCCTCCCAGGCCGTGCGGTCCGAGGGGAGCCAGGGGGGGAGCCCGGCGGGCCCCGCGCCTCCCGGCAACCCCGCTCGCGCGACCGCCACCCGGATCGCGTCGGCCCGGGTCCCTGGTGAGAGCCTCGCCGTGAACGCGACGCCGTCGACCGGCACGCCCGCGTAGCGCGCGGTCCAGCGGCCGCGGCGGTACGCGCCGGGCAGGCTGGCGGTGATGGGACGATCCGGCAGCACGACGGATGCGAACAGGCCCGGCTCGGCCGGGCGCACGTGCAGCGTCACCGCCGAGGCGGCCGCGTCGACCGTCATCGTCGCGGTCGCAGGCGGCTGCGCGCGGGGCTCACCACCATCCGCCATCCGCCGGAACACGAACGGGAAGGGGAGCCCGGCGATGGGAACGCTGATCCGCGCTTCCTCGCGTGCCGGTCCCCAGCCCTGCGGCGCGGCGTCCGCGAGGTCGAGCCCCGGCTCGACCCCCGCGACCTCCCAGAACGCCGCGCCGGTCGTGAGGTCCTCGACGTAGCGCGCGGTCCGGCGGAGCGGCCGGTCTTCGGTGTACGCCGGCGCCATCCAGGCCCAGGCGAACGCGCAGGCGATGGCCAGAAGCGCCACCGCGCTGGCGGCGGCCGGCCGGACGAGCCGCCGCTGCCCGACGACCGTGGCAATGGCTGGCGGAACGAGCACGATCGCGCCCGCGGTGACCATCGCCGGATAGATCCAGACCGGCGTGACGATCGGCTGCCGGCCGAGCACCGCGACGATGAACCCCGCGAGCACGAGGAGGTTGTCGACCCACAGCACCGCCACGACCACGAGGACGATCGCCGACGCCGCCCGCATGGCCGGGACCGATCGCGGCGGCAGCGCGAGCAGGAGCACGCCGGCGGACGCGAGCGGCAGCGTCCACAGAAACGCAGACAGCGGTGCGGCGACCGATGCGACCGCGGCGACAACGATCCAGACTGGCAACGCGATCGTCCACACGAGCGCGGGATGGCGCACGCCATGCCACCGCTCGGGAAGGAGCGCCCCGGCGCGCGCCGCGGCCCAGCCACAGGCACCGCCCGCCGCCGCGAGGAGGAGGAACAGGCGGCCAGGGTGCGCGTACCACGGGTGATACGCCTCGCGCGACGCGCGCAACCCGAACGTCGCGAGCGTCATGGCGGCGAAGGAGGCCGCGAGGCCCGCGTTCGCCCACAGCGCCGCGAACGCCAGCCGTCCCGGACCCGCGAGCCGCACGCTCTCGAGCGCGGCGCGGA
>JBOGJB010000064.1:0-2589 GCA_050745085.1 Vicinamibacterales bacterium | reverse complement strand
GCGTCGCGCTCGGCGCGGAGGAGTACTTCGCGGCGCTGCTGGGCTTTGACGATACGCAGGCGCTCGAGACGCTGTCGCGTTCTCGCGGGCTTGCGCTCGACGCCGCGGCGCTGCGCGCGATCAACGCCGACAAGGCAGCGCGCTTCGCGGCACTGCAGGCCGCCGGCGACCCGTTCTTCCCCGGCGCGGCGGCGCTCGTCGCGCGCCTCGGCGCAGCCGTTCCGCTCGCGATCGCGTCCGGGGCGCGGCGCGAGGAGATCGCGCGCACGCTCGCCCACGCGAAGCTGACATCCGCCTTCCGGACGATCGTCGCCGCGGGCGAGACGCCGCGCGGCAAGCCGGCGCCCGACCCGTACGCGTGCGTGGTGGAGCGGCTCGGCGTCGACCCCTCCCGCGCTGCGGCGATCGAGGACTCGCGCTGGGGGCTCGAATCGGCGCGCGCCGCCGGTCTCCGCGCCGTCGCCATCACGCACTCCTACCCTGCGCATGAGCTCGCGCCGCACGCCGACCTCGTTGTGGCTTCGCTGGATGAGATCTCCGTCAGATCCTTGGAGGAACTCTTTTAATGCCGAATGCCCAATGCCCAATGCCAAACGGGACTGCACTCGAGACTGCGGGTCTCCAGACGGTGGCGAGCGAAGTCCCTTTGGGCATTGGGCATTGGGCATTCGGCATTAAAATGCGTCAGTGTCCATCGGTGACAGCCTCGAGCGGGCGCTGAACGCCCCCGGCGACGATCTCGCCCCGGCCGCGCTGGCGGTCTCGCGCCTGGAGTACCCGCGGCTCGACCAGGCGTCGTACCTCGCGAAGCTCGACGCGCTCGGGCGCGAGGCGGGGCGGCGCGTGGCGCGCGGCGGCCCGAAGATGCCGGTTGACGCCAGGGTCGGCGCGGTCAGCCGCTTTCTCTATGACGAGCAGGGTTTCACCGGGAACCGCGAGTACTACGACGACCCGCGCAACAGCTTCCTGAACGAGGTGCTCGACCGCCGCACCGGCATCCCTATCACGCTCGCCGTGGTGTACATCGAGGTAGCGCGGCGCGCCGGCGTGCGGGTCGAAGGCGTCAACTTCCCCGGCCACTTCCTCGTGCGCGCGTCCGAGGAGATCATCATCGACCCGTTCCACGACGGCGCGCTCGTCGCCGAGCACGACTGCCGCGCGCTGCTCAATGAGCACGTCGGGCCCGAGGCGGCGTTCGATCGGTCGCTGCTCGAGCCGGCGACGCGGCGGCAGATCGTCACGCGGATGCTGGTCAATCTCAAGCGCAGCTATGTCCGCATGCGCTCGATGCCGCAGGCGCGCGCGGTGGCCAACCTGCTCGTGACGCTCGATCCGGCGGCGCTCGGCGAGCTGCGCGATCGAGGACTGCTCGCGTACCACCTCGACGACTTCGCAGCCGCGCTGCACGACCTCGAGACCTATCTGCGGCTGACGCCGAAGACCGACACCGACGAGGAAAGCAAGCAGGAATTCGAGCAGATCTGGGAGCACGTCAAGAACTTACGCCGACGGGTCGCCAGCTTTAATTAAACAGGGTGCTACGTGCTCAAGGTGCTCAAGGTGCTCAAGGTGCGCTGGTTCGGGGTGCGCTGGTTCGAGCGTGCACCCAGGGCACCCGCACCATGAGCACCGTGAGCACCATGAGCACCATGAGCACCATGAGCACCTTGAGCACCTTGAGCACCTTGGATTCCCCGTCCACCCATTCGGATCCTGACCGCCTGCGAACGATCTGTGACAGGTTCGTGACTAAGTGAACGAACCGACGCGATCCCACGTCTAACCTCGCGTTCGCATCCGGTCGCTGTTCTCCTGCGGTCAACATTCATCCCTCCACGGTCACTCGTCACGAGATTCATCACTCACGGGCGAGGCTGAAGCCTCGCGCCACCTCGAAGAGAGTTCCTCCCCCATCCCGTCACGATCGGGCAATTCAACCGCTTGAAGCGTTCGGCCGCGGACGGCAGAAAACTCCAGCAAAAAACGGGTTCTGCGTGGCACGCGCGGTGCTTTGTGAGAGAGCTCGAGACCTCAACATAAGGAGTCACTGGAAATGCGAAAACTTTGGATCACACTGGCGCTCTGCCTCGCGATCGCGACGACCGCGTTCGCGCAGGCGAGCGGCACCGTCTCGGGCACCGTGACGGACGAGCAGGGAGGGGTGCTGCCCGGCGTGACGGTTACGATCGCCGGCAACGATCGCACCGCCACCTTCACGACCGAAGCGGACGGCAAGTATCGCTTCCTCAACCTGCCGCCCGGCTCGTACAGACTCACCGTCGAGCTGACCGGCTTCAGTACCGTCGTCCGCGAGGGCGTGGTCGTCGTCGTCGGGCAGAACGTCGATCTGCCGATCGGGCTGAAGGTCGCCTCCGTGCAGGAGACGATCACCGTCACCGGCGACTCGCCGATCGTCGACGCGAAGGCGACCGGCACGTCGACCAACTTCACGCAGGCGGAGCTGGAGAAGGTCCCGACGTCGCGCGATCCGTGGGCGCTGCTCCGTACCGTTCCGGGCGTGATGGTGGACCGCGTCAACATCGCGGGGAACGAGACCGGCCAGCAGTCCAACTTCCAGTCGAAGGGCAC
>JBOGJB010000063.1:0-11830 GCA_050745085.1 Vicinamibacterales bacterium | reverse complement strand
CACATGATCGACGTCGCCAATTGGGGGATGAGCGCCGGTGCCCCGCGCGCCGCCGTCTCCGTCGGCGGCAAATTCGGATTCCCGGACGATGCCGAGGAAACGCCCGACACGCAGCAGGCGCTGTGGGAGTACGACGGCTACAGCATGATCTGGGAACATGCGACCGCCATCGGCCAGGGACCTTACATGCGGGACCACGGCGTCGCGTTCCACGGCAACAACGGCGTCCTTGTGCTGGATCGCCGGGGCTGGGAAGTGCTGCCTGAAACCGAGACGAAGGACAACCGACGGTCGTACCGGATGATTGGCGAGCCGCATCGCGGCGGCGGGCAGGACTTTCATCTCGAGCACGTGCGCGACTTTCTCGAGTGCGTCGACTCGCGCAAGCGGCCGCGCTCGGACGTCGAGATCGGGCACACGTCGATGATCGCCTGCCACCTGGCGAACATCGCCTTCCGGTTGCGCCGGCGGGTCAATTGGGATGCCGCGAGCGAGAAGGTGATTGGTGATCGGGAGGCGCAGGCGCTCGTGATGAAGGACTACCGGCCGCCGTGGAAGCTGCCGGTCCGCTCGTCCAACGAGTAAGGAGGGGACGCCGGGGGGAGTCCGGCGCTCTCGAGCTGTGGATCGAGCGTCACCTGATCAGGCGCTGGCGTAGCGCCTTGGCGACTGCCTGCGATTTCGAGTGAACCTGCAGCTTCTCGTAGACCCGGCGCATGTGGAAAGAAACGGTGTTGACACTGACGGCGAGCTCGATCGCGGCGGTCTTGTAGTTGTGCCCGTCGGCGATCAGCTTCAACAGCCGCGTCTCGTGCGGCGTTAGTCGTCGACGGTGGGCCCGGGCGCACGAATTTCACGAACGAACTCAATCACGCGGCGTGTTCCACGAGGGCTCCCGGGCGCATAGAACTGCAAGCCTCCGGGCCCTGACTGCCTCCTTTCCTGAAGATCCGAACCGTCCGCTTTCATCGCTGCTTCCATGGCGACCTCCATTGTTCGTGACCCACATCCATTTCTGATTGGCATCATTGGCTGCTCTTCCCCGCCCTACTCCACGACGGCGAGCACACGATCGACGTGGCGGACGATAGTCTCGGCGGCCACCGGGACCAGCCACTCCATTGCGTTCGCCTGGAGTGTCCGTAGATCAGTTCTCAATGCGTCGAGCCGCCCGAACCGCAGGAGCCCGGTCAAGCCTTCGGCGGCGCCCAACAGTCGTCCCTTGCGACACTCGTTGACGCGCTGATTGACATCTACCATGTGGCCATCCGGCGGGGGCCGCACATCCAGCTCACCGATCGCCGCCTGCAGGACGCTGATCGCCGCGTCACGCGGATCCTCGGACACCAGCTCGAGCAGCGAGATCGGCACCGCCGGGCTTTCGATGCGATCGAGCTGCACCTCCGGCATGTCCACTTCGTCATCGGTGAACGCCAGCGCTCTCGTGATGCTCGCCTGCCGTTCCGCCAGCCGGCTTCGGAGCGCCGCATCGTCTCCGATCGGCGGCGGAGGGATGGGCGGGCGAACGACGATGCTGCGAGCGATGCCGAGAAGGTCGGCGCCGAGCAGCTCGCCGAAGTCGAGCCGGCCGTCGCCGCCAGTGTCGACGCGAGCTTTCACGGCCTCGACAAACGATGGGTCAGCGAGCGCCTTCTTCGCTTCGGACAGGGCACCAGGGTAGGTCTGGCTGAGATCTTTGAGGGTGGCTCTCGCCAGGTCCCAGATCGAGCCGGATCGTCATCTCAAACTTTTAGCTCATGCTGACACCGTCGCTCAATGAGGGGTCAAGCAGTCCGGCGCCAGTGAGTTCGTCGAGACTTGACGCGTAATCGCGTTGTCCATCGTTATCGCGGTCCTCGGTGAGAAAAACCGCCTGGGCTTTCGTGACGTCACGGAGCTTGGTGATCGCGGCCAACTGGTTGGCGGCCTCGCGGACTATCTGTACCGGGGGCAGTAACGCGCTGATCAGAACGCCGATGATGGCGATCACCACAAGCAGCTCGATCACTGTGAAGCCGCGCTGCGCCTGTCTGCGCCTGATGAGGGATCTCCCACGAGTCATCCCGGCCTCCTTACTCACACTCCTACCAGGTTCGCCAGAATCAGGTCGATGAGATCCCGCACGCTGATCTGCGCTGGGCAGTCGAGGATCCAGTCGTTGGAATCGGCGACGGGGTCGCACCCGTCGAGCCTCCGCCGCAGGTTTTGAAGCTTGGTCGACGCCGCGTCGAGCTCTCCCAGGCTGATCAACTGCTCAATCTCGCCGAGGATGGTCAGCAACGCCTCCCGATGGCCTGGGCCATCGCTCTTGAATACCTGCTCCGGCAGACTCGCGATCTCATCCTCGAGACACTCCACGTCCAGGCCATCAGCGATGCCGTCGTCATCGGAATCGCTGTCGAAGGGGTCGGTGCCGCAGGTCTTGACTTCTACGTGATCGTCGACCCCGTCGCCGTCGCTATCAACCGGTCCGCCGAAAAGCACGTACGCTCTGCCGGGCCCCGCCTCGAAAACCGACCCATCGGGGGCTCCAACCACGAGGTCCGCGAAGCCATCGCCATTGAGGTCGGCGGCGGCCACCGATGCTCCGAGGACTTCCGTGGGCGCGGCCTCGATTACCGTGAGGTTCGGGGTCGTTTGCGCCAGCTCGACTACGGCTTGAAACGTGGGGCGACCGAAGAGCACGAAGGTTTTGCTCTCCGCACCGACACCCACACCGGGCGCGCCGAATACGATGTCGCGCGTGCCATCACCGTTGAAATCGCCCGCCGCCACCGACTCGCCGAACCTATCGCTTTGCGCAGTTCCATGAACCAGGACATCAGCCTTCTGCCCTGGCACGTTCGTCGTCACCTCGATGATGCCGCCGAGGCTTGCCGATCCATAGATCACGGCCGTGAACCCGCCTATCCCAAGGAGACCGCCGTCGGGCATGCCGATCAGCAGGTCCTCGATGCCGTCGCCGTTGATGTCTCCGTCGCCCGCCGAGAAGCCGAGGAGGGTCTCCACGATGCCCCGGACGAGGAGGTCGGGGCTCGTGGTGCCGAAATCGATGGTGCCGCCGAGGGTGGGGTCGCCGAATACCACGTAGGCTTCACCCTGCCGGAAGGCCTGAGGCGATGCGCCTAGGGCACCGGCCGCCAGATCGTCGATACCGTCGCTGTTGAAGTCGGCTGACGCGAGAGACCAGCCCAGGAAGTCTCCGCACTGCGCGCCGACGAGGGTCAGATTCGCGCCACTGGTTGCGAGGTCGATGACCCCCGCGAAGGTGGGACCGCCATAGAGGGCGAACACACGATTGCTGGCGCAGACCGCGTCGAGCGAGCCCGGCGCGCCGACGAGCAGGTCGGCGACCCCGTCGCCGTTGAGGTCGCCAGCCGCCACCGCGCGGCCCGCTCGGTAGAGCGGCTGCGGCCCCAGGATCGTGATGTCCGGGCTCGTCGTGCCCAGGTCGAGGGTGCCGCCCAGAGTCGGCGAGCCGAACACGACGTAGGCTTCGCCCGCTTCCGGCTTCGCGTTGCCCGCGCCGGCGGCAGAGGGTGCGCCGATGATGAGGTCGTCGACGCCGTCATCGTTGAGATCCCCGGCCGCAAGTGACGCTCCCAGCTCGTCGTCAGTGTCCGCTCCGATCACGATCAGATCTGGAGGTCCAGCAGCCAGGTCGACGATGCCGCCGATGCCCGCCGAGCCGAGGATGACATAGACGCGGCCCTGATTCGCCTGCGGAGATCCTATGGCGAGGTCATCGAAGCCATCGCCGTTGAAGTCGCCCGTCGCCACGGCGCGACCGAGATCATCTCCAGCGGCGGCGCCGACCACGGTGAGGTCGGCGGGGGTCTGTGCCAGGTCGTGAACCGGTCCCTGAAAGGCGGCAACGAAAACGCCGCTCGACAGGCTCACGACAGCCAGCGCGATCAGCACGAACGCTTTTGCTGGCGTGTTACGTGTGGTGTCGCGAATCATCTTCCGCTCCATCAGTTGCTACTGAATCAGGATCGGCCGGCTCGCGCATGCCCCCTCCTTCGCGCGCCCATTCGACTCCTTCTCCTCAAGCTGCGACTCGCCGACACGCTGACGAGTTCGCTTGCCTTGACCCGGCCACCTGTACGTATGCGTCCTGGGCTTCATGGCGTAATCAGGTAGCCGGAGAAGTTGACGGTACATGTCGTCGATGGGGTGTTGGTCGTTGGGGACACGATGAATTCGATCTCGTTTGCCGGGGAGATGTACATCCGCGCGGGATGAGTGAACACTGCGAAGGTTCCGCTGACCTCCCGGACGAGGTGTACAGGTGCGAAGAAATGCTGGCTGGCATCCGAAGGCAACACCCCTGGCGCGTCGACTCTCAACGAGTGCACACGGGTAAGCGTCGAGAAGCAGCTCGCGGAAACGAACTCGATCACCAGCTTTTTCGTCGCCGAAACGAAAAACCCCTCCGGCGTCGGGTCGTTGTCAAAGACGACCTGGCCGTGGAAGGAATTGCGGGCCGGGTGGTCCGCGTCCTGGGTGAGCACCAGCTGCTGCACGGGTGGCGCCAGCGTGCTCGCCCGCTCGGCAGCGGTGAGCCACAAGCCGAGCACGAGCAGCGCGACGACCGAGAAACTGATTCTGACGCTTCTCATGGTCTTACCTCCGTGCGCCTTACGCGCCTCAGGGGACGTTGTTGCCGTCGTAACCGTGGCCGCCGCGAACGCACCAGAAGCGATGCAACTCGGAAATTTTGATGTCGGAGAAGAAAGAGCCGCCGGGCTCGAAGTTCGCGACGTAGGCACGGTCGTTGTTCGCAGGTTGCACCGCCGCCGAGGTCATCGTCCAGAACTGTCGCGGACTCG
Organism: Vicinamibacterales bacterium; assembly: GCA_050745085.1. Taxonomy (GTDB): domain Bacteria; phylum Acidobacteriota; class Vicinamibacteria; order Vicinamibacterales; family 2-12-FULL-66-21; genus DATAEE01. The sequence goes on along the minus strand of JBOGJB010000063.1, from coordinate 6,998 downwards.
TGCGGCTGTCCCCGAGATCGAACGGATGACCTTCGGGCAGTTTCCCCGTGAGGTTCTGGAGCGGATCCATGAGACTCAGAACTTCTTCGATTGTGGGCGGCCGCCACCCGAGACGCCCGCCGGTGAAGTGCGCGAAGCACTCGTCATCGATGAACGGCCAGGACCCCGCCCCTGGCTCGGGCGCTTGCTCCCAGACGAGTCCTGTTTCTCGATCGAGGACCGCCTCTTTGTTGAAGTCGTCGAGGACTTTGAACCGCGCGGCCCCGTCGATCTTTTTGTCCCAGGTCTGGGCCTGTGCGAACACGAGATTGGGCTGGGACATGAGGGTTGCGACGAGCAGAATGCGACAGGCCATCGAGGATTGAGGGTTCATAGGACCGTCCTTTCTTGCGTCCCATCTTCGGACCGGACTAGCTAACTAGCGCACAGGCCCAAACCTAAGAGGACGGATGTCTCTCGACAAGGCACCAAAGCTGGCCAGAAGGGCCGTGGCCAGCCTTGGCCTGCATTGGTCCCTCCGCGGTAGAATGGGCCGCTCTCCTAGGACCCAGGGTGGCCGCCATGACCGCAGCCCCCGCAGCAAACCCAGCCATTCCTCACGCCGGGGACCGCCTCGATTCCTGGAAGGAGATCGCGGTCTACCTGCGCCGCGGCGTACGAACCGTGCGTCGGTGGGAAAAAGCTGAGGGGCTGCCCGTCCACCGCCACCTCCACCAGCGGCTGGGCACGGTCTACGCCTACAAGCCTGAGATCGACGCGTGGTGGGAGGCGCGCGGGTTGGGTCTCGAGCAAGAGAAGGAAGAGCCGCAGGAGACTGCGCGGCGCGGGTGGCGAGCGGCTGTTCTAGCCGCGAGTGCGACGGCAGCTTTGACGGCGCTGGCTTACGTGCTGTGGCCTTCAGGCACGGCGGCGCCACCGGCGGCGCCGCAGCGAGTCATGCTGGCGGTGCTGCCCTTCGAGAACCTGTCGCGCGATCCCGAGCAGGAGTTCTTCAGCGACGGGCTGACCGAAGAGATGATCACCGAGTTGGGACGGCTTCACCCTCAGCGACTAGGGGTTATCGCCCGCACGTCGACGATGCCTTACAAAGGCGCCAAGAAATCCGTGGCCGAGATAGCGGCGGAACTGAGTGTCGACTACTTGCTCGAGGGCAGCGTGCGGCGGGAAGGGGACCGCGTGCGGATCACGACCCAGTTGATTCGAGCCAGCGACCAGACCCATCTGTGGGCGGAGAACTACGACCGGGATCTGGCTGGAATACTCGACCTCCAGTCGCAGGTGTCGCGCGCCATAGCCGAGCGGATCCAGCTCGCGCTGACGCCGGGTCCCCCCCGTCCGCTGGCGCGGGCGCGCACCCAGAATCCCGAAGCGTACGATGCGGCGTTGAGGGGACGGTATTTCCTCGAGCGCCGCACCGCGGAAGACATTCGGAAGGGGCGGGACTCGTTCGCGCGGGCCGTTCAGCTGGATCCAACCTACGCGCTCGCCTACGTGGGCCTGGCCGACGCGCACATTCTTTCAGTGACCTACGCGGACGCTCCAGCGAAGGTTGCGATGACGAGCGCGCGGGAGGCCGTGCTGAAGGCTCTCTCGCTCGACGCGAATCTCGCCGATGCGCATGCCTGGCTCGGCGTGATCCTGGCGGAGTACGACTGGGACTGGGCCGGGGCAGAACGAGAATTTCGGCTGGCCGCAGACCTCAGCCCCAACTTCGCGTACGCCCACAAGCTGTATGGCGAGTACCTGTCGTACATCGGGCGCTTCGATCGAGCCATCGCTGAGGCACACCTGGCCCGGCAGCTCGATCCGCTGTCGATCGTCACGAATTCGCTCGTTGGAATCGTGCTTTACCGAGCCCGCCGCTACGACGAGGCGCTGGCCGAGCTGGGGCGGACGATCGAGATGGATCCCGACCATCCGATGCCATACCTGCCTCAGGGGCTGGCCTACTCGATGAAAGGGATGCCGAACGAGGCCCTGGCTGCGCTTCGCAAGGGGCACGCATTGACGCCCGGAAGCTCGGAGATGGTTGCGCAGATCGCTCATGCCTCCGCGCGCGCGGGCCGAAGCGACGAGGCCCGCACGCTCCTGAAGGGGCTGCTGGAGCGCTCACGCAGACAACATGTCTCACCGTTCTTGTTCGCCGTGGTGCACGCCGGTCTGGGAGAGTCAGGTGCGGCGGTCGACTGGCTGGAACGAGCGTACGCGGATCGGGATTGGCTGCTCTGCGTTCTCAAGACCGAACCCATATTCGACCCGCTGCGCGGCGACGCGCGTTTTCAGGACCTGCTGCGGCGGATGAACTTCCCCGCTTGACGGGATAGAATCGGCTCGCCCTGTCCGCTCGTCCAACGGGTGACGACTGCACGCGCCGTCCGGCCCTCACTTGACCAACTTGACCAACCTGAACGGCTGCGCCTAGACTGGTGACATGCCGAAGGTGCTGAATCTCTACGAAGCGAAGACGCAGTTGTCGCGTCTTGTTGACCAGGCGGCTCGGGGTGAGGAGATCATCATCGCCAAAGCGGGGCAACCGCGAGCGCGGCTCGTCGGCCTCCGGCCTCCCGCGGCGAAGCGGCGTCCTGGAGGAGCGAAAGGACGCATCTGGATCGCAAAGGACTTCGACGCGCCGCTACCGCGCGACATCCTCGAGGCCTTCCTCGGCGGCGCGTGAGGCTGCTCCTCGACACGCACATCGTTCTGTGGTGGCGGCAGGACAGCCGGCGCCTTCGGCGAGAGCTGCGCACCGCGATCGCGGCCGCGAGCACCGTCTATGTCAGTGCGGCCTCCGCATGGGAAGCGGCGATCAAAGCCGCCATCGGCCGGCTGCGCCTCGACGAGCCGTTCGCCACGCATGTGACGGCGGCAGGCTTCGAGCCACTCGCGATCACCTTCGAGCATGCCGCCGAGGCGGGCGGCCTTCCCTTCCATCACGCCGACCCGTTTGACCGGATGCTCGTCGCGCAGGCGAGGGTGGAGCGCCTGACGCTGGTGACCCACGACGACGTGTTCGAGGCGTACGACGTCGAGACGCTGCGCGGGTGAGCGTCCATACTCCGCGATTCAACGTGCTCCCGCGAGTGCCGTCAGCGTCGGGGCAGACCGATACGTACCGCGGCCGGATCGATGAATCTGGTTGCGGCCGGCTCCGGCTGGAAGAGCCGGCCGCTTTCATCGGTGTGGTGTTCAGCCGATCGCCGCGACTTGCTTCGAGACGATCTCCGCGACCTGAGCGACGTTGCTGGCGCCGATGACGACCCGGTTGTTGGTGGCGACGTAGGAGAACGTGACGTTCACGTTCGCGTCGGCGATCTGCCGGAAGATGCCGGCCGCCACACCGGGACGGTCCATCACCTCCGCGACCACCACGTCATCCTCGCGCGACACCGTCAATCCGGCCGACTCCAGCGCCTTCCGCGTCGACGCGACATCGCCCGTCAGCAGGTGCAGCGTGCCGTCCGTCTCGGAATAGCCGTCGACGTTGATACCGGTCCTGGCGATCGCCTCGAACGCTTTTGCGAGCGCGCCCGGACGATCGTCCTGCAGTTTGATCGTGAAATCCTTCGCGAGCGTCTGCATGTGACCCTCCTTTCCGGGTCGCCATGATCCGCGCGCACGGCCGCCAGCCGTCCGACCGTGCAGATCCGACGCGCGAGTGTACTCGGACGCGAAGGCGGCGAAGTAACTTTTTCGGGTGCGCGCGCAAAGCTCGTCCGTTTTGGTGCGGCTCGGCAGGGCCGGCACTCAGTATGACGGCGCCCGCCAGTCGATCCCGGCCTCCGCCGCCATGCTGGACAGCTGGCTGGCCCGCAGGTCATACCCTTTATGGTCCAGGTGATCCATGTTGCGCATCCGGCTGTCCATTCTCCCGAGCATCGCCGCGATTTGACCGCTCTGCCCGGGACGCTGGTTGGCCGGCAGGCTTGAGTACGCGGCTATCTGCCGGGCGGCCTGCGCGAAGAGCTGGTCCACGTCCGTGAGTCCGCCAAACGAGGCGCGACCCGCGGTCCGCGCCGCCGCCCTACCGGCCGCCCGGACCATGAAGACCCACCAGCCGACCATCCCGACCGCAGACAGAAAACCGGCGCCGACGAGGAGTAGGAAGAGCAACGGTTCGAGGGACATAGTTTCCTCCCGCGGACTACTCGCTGCGCTTCCTACCAATACGATGGAGGGATGAGATCTGTCCTCACGGGCAGATAACGATTGGCTGAATTAATCCTGACGGCACCCGGCACACCTTGAGTACCCTGAGCACCTTGAGCACCTTGAGCACCTCTCAAGGTTTCAGCCACCGCGTGAACCAATCCAGGTTCCGCTGCATCTGCTCGCGCTGCATCTTCGGCTCGTAAAGGACGTGCCCGCCGCGCGGGTAGATGTCGAGCTCGACGACCTTGCCGTGCGCCCTCAGCGCCCGGTAAAGCGCGCGCGCCTGCGAGACCGGCACGCGCGGGTCGACCTCCCCGTGTTGGATGAGGAGCGGGGTCGTGACCTTCGCGGCGTGCGTGAGCGGCGAATGCGCTGCGTAGCTCGCGGCGTTCTCCCACGGCGCCTTGAAGTACTCGACCATGAAGTCGCCTCCCTCCGAGATGTAGTACATGCTCGCGAGATCGGTGACGCTTGCGCCGGTCGAGGCGGCTTTGAATCGACCGGTCTGCGTGACGACCCAGCTCGTCATGAAGCCGCCGTACGAGGCCCCCATCATGCCCAGGCGGTCGGGATCGGCGACGCCGCGCGCGATCAGCTGATCGACGCCGGCCATGATGTCGCGGTAGTCCCCTTCGCCCCACGAATTCACGATCAGATCGAAGCCCTTCTCGCCGTAGCCCGATCCACCGCGCGGCATGGGTAGAAGGATCGCGAAGCCCGCGCTCGCCATCGCCTGCACGGGGTACGGCTCGACCTGACCCACGGTATGCGGGAACTGCGGGAAGACGCCGTAGAAGAACCCGCCGATCGGTCCGCCGTGGCTGTAGACGAGCGTCGGCAGCCGGTGCTTGCCGTCATACCCCGGGGGCGTGACCAGGAGGCCCCAGATTTCCATCCCGTCGAAGGACTTCCAGCGGATCGGCTCGACGGCGCCGAGCGCGAGATCGCGAACCTCCGGATTGATCTCGGTGATCTTGCGCGGTTTCCCGCCGGCGGACAGATCGAGCACGTGCACGTCGCCGGTCGTGCCGTGCTCGACCGAGCGATACGCGAAGCGACGGCCGTCGCGGCTGACGCTCGGCGAGAAGCTGGCCGAGCGACCAGTGGCCAACGGCTCGATGCGCGCCGAGTCGAGCCTCACACGCGCGGGCGGCGACTCGAACATCCGCTCGCCCATCGCGAATGTACCTTCGGTGTATGTGAAGAAGACCGACTTGCTGTCGGGCGCCCAGGTGAACTCGGCGACCCACGTGCCGGTGTCGCCAGTCAGCATGCGCGGCGCGCCGGCAGATGCACCTTGAGCGGAGACGACCGCGAGGCCGCGCGCTGCCTTGAGCTGCTTTCGACCGCCTGTCGAGATGAACGCGAGGTGGCGCCCGTCGGGCGAAAACTGCGGCGCGTTGTCGATACCCGTTCGCTCGACCAGGACGCGTGGCGTGCCGCCCTCGCGCGCAATCGCGTAAAGCGACGTGTCGTACGGCGCCATGAACCCGGAGACCGGCGCCGCCGAGTACGCGAGCGAGCGGCCGTCCGGCGCCCACGTCAGTCCGTCCACGAAGTGCTCGAGCGGGCTGAGCGCACGCGGGGATGTGCCGCCGTCGAGAGCCTGGAGCCAGAGACGCGTCGGGCGATTCTGCCGATCGACCTGGATGACAAACGTCTGCTCTTTTCGCCGGCGCTCCTCCTCGGCTGACATCGACTCGAGCGACAGGTACGCTATCGCGCGCCCGTCCGGGGCCCACTCATAGTTCGTGACCCCTTCGGGCGCGGACGTGATCTGCCTCGGCTCTCCGCCGGCGACCGACAGCGTCATCACCTGCGGCCGCTCCCCCACCCACGCAAGGAACGACAGCGCCGTGCCGTCGGGCGTCCACTTGAGGCGCGCGGCGGGCAGCGGCCGGTTGAACACGCGCGTCGAGGAGGTCAGCTTGACTGGAGGGCTGGTCCGGCTCAAGCCGGACGCCACGGAGGCGGAAGAAGGGACGACGAAGATCGCCGGCTCGTAGGCGTTGCGTTCGAACGAGGCTTCGGAGACGACGTAGGCGACACGCTCGCCGTCGGGCGAGATCCGCACGTCGGACATCGCGCGCATGCGCATCAGGTCGTCGATCGTCACGGGCCGTCCGGATGGCGGCGTCGAGGACAGGAGCGCCACCGTCGCGACAAGGCCAAGCGTCGGTAGTTTCATGGTCGTTCCGTTGTCTCCGCGGCGGGCACGTCGATCCGCAGCTCGGCCGCAAACAGCATCGTGCGGTCCTCGCGTGTCGAGCCCGACTCTTCGAGCCCGTAGATCTGCGCGATGGTCGGGTGGTTCAGCGAGGCGAGGACGTAGGCCTCGCGCTCGAATCGGGCGAGGCGGTCCGGATCGGCGGCGAAGAGGTCTGGGAGCACCTTGATCGCGACATCGCGATGGAGTTTTGTATCGCGCGCCCGATAGACCTCGCCCATGCCGCCCGCGCCGAGCGGAGCCACGATTTCATACGGTCCGAGTCGGCTTCCAGGCGTCAACGTCACCGTGCCTCACCCTGGCCGCCTCAAGCGCGCCCCGTAGGTTTCGGTGCGAGAGGCTCGACTTCCCGAGCGAATCGCGCGATGATCAACGCGCGATGAGTGCCTCGGCGATCGATGCGCCCAGGACCGCGCGGCCCTTCGCGGCCGTGGCCGTCGACCGCTTCGTCCTCGCCGCGGCGCACGCCGACGGCGTGCACGTCCCAGACCTCCTGCCGCTCGACGAACTGGCCGTGCGGACGTGCAACTCGACCTACCGCATTGTGGTCGTCGCGCCGGACGACGCTCAGATTCTGGTCCAGGGTGGCGCCTTTTTCCCCCTGCCGTGCCATGCGCACTTG
>JBOGJB010000062.1:0-7233 GCA_050745085.1 Vicinamibacterales bacterium | reverse complement strand
TCTATTTCCAAGGACGTTTGATTGCCGAGTTCTGCCCCGACCTGATGGCTAACGGGGTCGTGATCGCGGAGCTCAAAGCGACTCGAACGATTGACAACCTCACAAAGCCCAGGTCATCAACTACCTGAAGGCCTCGAACGCCGAAGTCGGACTGTTGCTCAACTTCGGCGCAGAGAGCGGACAGTTCAAGCGGTTCATCTTCGAAAACGACCGCAAGACAGCCAGGAAGCCGCCGTTGGAGGTCGGACCTCTGGCTGATGTCGAGCCATAGGATATGTCTGTGTGTGAGAGGCCAGAACAGGACCCGATAATCGGGGTGATCGCACGCTGCACGCGTCGGCTCGGCTGGTGAGACCGGCGCTTCGCATCGATACAGTGAAATCCGCGCAATCCGCGAGTCGTAAAGAGCCGTGAAATCCGTGAAATCCGTGGCCTGTGAAGGAGCCGTGAAATCCGCGGACCGGCTTCCGGTATGCTGGGCTTCATGTCGCTCTGCGCGACGTGCCTACTTGTGCCTTTCCTGGCGCTGGCGCTGCCAACGACGTCGACGGCGCAGGCATCGCTGCCGCGCCTGGCGCTCGATTCGTATCCAGCTTCCGCCCGAACGGCGCTCGCGGACGTCTATCGCGACGCCGCCGCGCGGCCGGACGACGTGGATGCCGTAGCCGCCTTCGCGAGACGACTGCATGCCTGGGAAATCTGGGAGCCGGCGCACGAGACGTACGCGCGATTGCGCCGCCTCGCGCCGGCTGCGTTCGAGTGGCACTACCTCGACGCGGTCGTGCTGCAGCGGCTCGCGCGGCACCTAGAGGCGGCCGACGTCCTGAGGCAGGCGCTGGCGCGATCGCCAGGCTATCTGCCTGCGCAGGTCAGGTTGGCAGAAGCGCTCCTCGAAGCGGGAAAGCTCGATGAAAGCAGGGCCCTGTTCGACGCGGTCATCAAAGAACCGGCCGCCGAGCCGGCCGCGGCAGTCGGTCTCGGGCGGATCGCCGCCGCTCAGGGGCGGCATGAGGCGGCCATCGCGTACTTCGAACGCGCGGTCGCGCTGTTCCCGGAGCTTGCAGCCGCCCACTACGGGCTCGCCCTCTCCTACCGCGCGGTCGGCCGGTCGGATGATGCCCGGCGGGAGTTGGCCCTGCACGAACAGTACGGCGCCCGGTGGCCGAAGATCGAGGATCCTGTGCTGTCCGCGGTACTCGCGCTCAAGGACGACGCGAGGGCGCAGCTGCGGCGCGGGATCAATCTAGCGGCCGACGGGGATCTGGACGCCGCGATCGCCACCCTCGAGGCGGCCCTGGCGCGCGACCCTTCGCTCGTGACCGCCCACGCGGCCCTCATCTCACTCTACGGACGCGCGCGGAACTGGACGAAGGCCGAAGAACACTATCGGGCCGTCGTCTCGCAGAACGTTGAGCTCGGAGACGCGCACTACGACTACGGCGTGCTGCTCGGCATGCAGGAGAAGTGGGATCTGGCAGCGAACGCGTACAGGCAGGCGCTCGCCGTGAACCCGCAGCACGCGCAGGCCAGCAACAACCTGGGGCAGATCCTCGAGCGCGATCGCAGCTTCGAGGCGGCGGCCGTCGAGTATCGACAAGCGCTCACCAGCCAGCCGGGATTCCGTCTCGCGCGGTTCAATCTGGGCCGCATGCTCCTCGTGCTTGGGCGCCCCGAGGAAGCCGTCGTCGAATTCGACAAGCTGACCGAGCCGCGGGACGCCGAGTCGCCGCGTTATCTGTTCGCGCTGGCGACGGCGCACGTGAGAGCCGGCCGCAAGAACGAAGGGATCAAATGGGCGACCGAGGCGAAACGCCTCGCGGTCGAATTCGGGCAGCACGATCTCGCCCGCGCGATCGAGCGCGATCTGGCGCTGCTGAAATGAACGCCACCCTTCCGATCTGCCTGTGCGCCGTCGCTGCGCTGACCCTCGTTCAGGGACCACCGCATCAGGATGCGCGGTTCGTCGAAACCGCCTCGGCGGCCCGGCTCGAGTTCACGCACGTGAACGGCGCGACCGGCCGCTACTACATGCCAGAGGTTATGGGATCGGGCGTGGCGCTGTTCGACTACGACAACGACGGTGACCTCGACGTGTTTCTCGTGCAGGGGGGACCATTCGATTCCGAGACGACCCTGAAGGGTCGTGCCCCAACAGGGGGTCGTGCCACAACCCCGACCGAGCCCACCAGCCGTCTCTTCCGCAACGATGTGTCGATCAACGCTGCCGGTCGCCGCCAGGTGCGATTCACCGATGTAACCGGGCCTTCCGACCTCGGCCTGCGCGCGTACGGCATGGGGACCGCCGTCGGCGACTACGACAACGACGGCGACCTCGATCTGTTCGCCACCGCGTTCGGGCCCGACGCGCTGTATCAGAATCTCGGCGACGGCAGATTCGCCGACGTGACGCAGACGGCCGGCGTGAGCGACCCGCTCTGGAGCACGAGCGCCGCGTTCCTCGACTACGACCGCGACGGCGACCTCGATCTGTTCGTCGCGAACTACGTCGACTTCACGGTCGCGGGCAACAAGGTCTGCCGCGACGCGGTCGGCGCCCTCGACTACTGCACGCCACGCGCCTACCGTCCGGTGCCGGATCGGCTGTACCGCAACGAGGGGAGCGGGCGGTTTACCGACGTCAGCGAAGCGGCGGGCATCACGAAGGCGGACGGCGCGGGGCTCGGCGTGACGGTCGGCGACTACAACGGCGACGGCTGGCTCGATCTGTACGTGGCGAACGACGGCCACGCGAATCAACTCTGGCTCAACCAGTGCAACGGGACCTTCGTTGACGACGGATTGCTGTCGGGAGCGGCGCTGAACGCGGCGGGAAATCCCGAGGGCAGCATGGGGATCGCGTCGGGCGACTTCGACGCCGACGGCGACGAAGATCTCTTTGTCACGAACATTGTCGGCGAGACGTTCGTGCTGTACGTCAACGATGGGAAAGGGTCCTTCGAGGACGCGCGTGTCAAGGTCGGGCTCGCCGGTCCCACAGCGGCGTTCACCGGCTTCGGGACCGACTGGTTCGACTACGACAACGACGGCTGGCTCGACCTCTTCGCCGCGAACGGCGCCGTCAACATTGTCGAGGCGCAGCGCGGCGAGCCGTTCCCCTATCGGATGAGGAATCAGCTCTTCCGCAACCTCGGGTCGGGACGGTTCGAAGAGACGAGCGCGGCCGGCGGCGCGGCTTTTAAAGGCGTCGATGTCGGCCGCGGCGCGGCGTTCGGCGACGTCGACAACGACGGCGATACCGACGTCGTGGTCACGAACAACAACGGGAGCGTCCGCCTTCTGTTGAACCAGGCGGACGCGAGCCACCACTGGCTCCAGGTTCGGCTCCAGCAGCCGACCGGCAACCGCTTCGGCCTCGGAGCGAGGGTCGGGGTCGAGCGTGCAGGACGGCCGACACTCTGGCGCCGCGTCAAGACCGACGGCAGCTACCTGTCAGCAAGCGATGTTCGGGCGTACTTCGGCCTCGGACCGTCAGCCGCCGTGGACGCGGTGGTCGTTCAGTGGCCGGACGGAAAGTCCGAGCGGTGGACCGGGATCGCGGGCGATCGGCTCGTCACACTCGTGCGCGGGACAGGCCAACTGTGAGCTGGCCGCGCTCAGCGCGCCTCGGCGACGCCCGGCTTCGGCAGCAGGCGGTACGCGCGCGTTTCGCCGCCATTCCACCGAATGTGCGCCACCTGTTCGAGATCCGGGCTCCGGCGAATTCCGTCCATCAGTTTCTGGTAGATGCCCAGCCGAAAGAACGAGCCGTGGACGATGACGAACTCGACGTCCCGGCGCCGCAGCTCCGCGATCGCCGCCTCGTCCGGGAACCGGCGCATGAGGTCGACAAGCTGGGGGTATGACGGAGGGCTGAAGCCGCTGTAGCCGTTCACCAGCTTGTGCCAGCGAAACGTCGAGAAGTACATGTAGATCGGCTCGAGCGCAATGTCCGGCGCCACCATCGGGAGCTCGGCCAGGACGGTCGTTGGCTGCGTACCGAGCGCGTCGTAGATCTCGGGCGGCCTGGTCCAGATCCACTCCAGCTTGAGCGCGGTCCGATATTCGGCCAGGAACAGCAGGAACAGGATCGCCAGCGCCGCAAGGGACGCGCGGCGGCTGCGGAGACGTGTGCAGAGGCGCGCGACGCCGTACCCGACGAGGATCGCCAGAGACAATCCGACGACGATCGCCATGCGCGCCGGGACGCGCAGCCCGCGATACGGCAGGACGTACGCGTGGAGCAGGGGATAGAAAAGGCCGTTGAACCCGAGCGAGAGATCGAAGGCAAGCGCCAGGCCGACGGCGTAGCCGATCCGCGCTGCGGACAGCGGCGGCCAGAGGCCCACGAGCGCGATCGCCGGCACCGCCACGCCCATGAAGAGCTCTCGCTCCTGGGCTCCCCAGTCAGCCGTGAGTGGACCGAACAGGGCGTTCCTGGAGTGGGCCGCGAGGTAGTTCAGCGGCGTCGCGCTGTAGAACTGGATCTCCGAAACCGGGCGCTCGCCGACCGACCGCCGAACCGCGAAGTACGGGACGGCGAACGGCGCGACGAGGATCGCCGCGAGCAGTGCGCCGGCGGCGAGCGGCCGGATCGACTGGGCCAGGCGCCGGCGACCCGCTCCGATCAGCACGGCCGTGGCGACCAGGGCCAGATAGGTCGCGAAGAAAATGCCGTAGTACCAGGACGACAGGGTCTGGAGCGCGAGGAAGAGCCCGGTCAACAACCCGTCGCGCAGTCGTCCTCGCTCGGCGGTTCGATGAAAGGACCACAGGCAGAGCGGCATCCACTGCGCCATCTGCAGCTCGAGATGGGCGTAGTGCATGAACCGGTACGGCAGGAACGCGAAGACGAACCCCGCCAGCAGCGCGGCGCCGACATGTCGCGTCAGCGATCTCACGAGGAGGAACATCCCCGCGCCAGAAAACGCGAACCCCGACAGAAGAAGAATGTTGTAGGCATGCAGCTGATGCACGCCCAGCCAGACGAGCGGCGCCGCCGTCAGCGCCGGGACGATCATCGAGTCTGAAAAAGCCAACGTGCGCGGCGCAGGGTAGAAGACATTTCCGTCGAACAGGTGCAGAGGATCGCGCGGGAGCTGACGCGCGATCCAGGCCAGCCGCCACGTGGACAGGAGCGGATCGCCGACGTCCTGAACGGCGTGATCCAGATGACGCACCTGCGGGTAGGTCATGAACGCCGTCAGACCGGCGTACAGCAGGAGCACCGCGACAACCTGCAGCACGATCGAGCGCCCCCCCGGCCGTCGTTCGCCCGGCCGCTCGGGCGCCGCCTGTCCAAGCAGCACGAGGTCGTCGCGGAGCGGTCCCGCCGCGCGCGCCGCGGCGCCGACCCTCGCCGCAACCCGCCGGTGGAGGGGCAGCCATGGGACGGCGAGATGACGCAGGGCGGCGAGCGCGCCGGCCCACAGGAGGACCCGCCATTCGGATCGGATCGACAGGCGGATGCCCGCCGGCGCGACGACGAAGCCGCCTTCGATCGCGACACACGCCGCGAGGAGGAGCAGCGCGATGGTTGCCGCGTCTACCGCGCGCGCCCAGAGCGGGAGGGCCGGCTCCTGGTGGGACGTCGACGTCATGAGCCAGATTTGAGTCTGCCACATTGCCGGCCGTTCCATCAGACAGGCAAACGCCTACGGCTGTGCTGTTGGGGGCAACCTCGCCCAGGCGACGTTCGTCTAATCCCCTGTTCGTACACAGAGAAGGGGGCTGCATGCCGAAGACGTTGGGTCGGATCATCTTGTTTGGACTGCTGCTGATGCTGGCGGCGACCACGGGTCCCGTTGTGGCGCTCGGCGCCGCGGGTGACGTGGCCGTGACGGTGACCTATAAGGGCAAGGGTCCCGTGGACGAGACCCGCGAGGTCTGGGTTTTCCTGTTCGATACGCCCGATCTCGGTCCGGGCGCCCGACCGGTCGCGACGCAGACCGTCAAGAAGAACGGCGGCACGGCGACGTTTACCGGCGTGACGCAGTCACCGGTCTACGTCCGGATCGCGTATGACGAGAAAGGGGACTACGACGGGTTCTCGGGCCCCCCGCCCCCGGGTACGCCGCTCGGTCAGTACAGCACGGATGGGAAGACGATCGCGCCCGTTACGCCGGGCCCGGGCGCCAAGATCAAGGTCGTCTTCGACGACTCGGTCCGTCATCCGTAGCCATACCGTGTTACACTGGTACCAAGTTACCAGCGCCTCGCAGATCACAGTCAGGCGGAGAGACCGTGCGCGTCGAGCGCGTCCAGAGCGGCGTGCGCCTCGAAAAGCGTCTGCTGAAGACGCTGGGGCGTTTCTCGCAGGCGCTCAAGCGCTTCGCCGAAGCCAAGGGGGCGGTAGGGCTCTAGTCAGACGTGTCGCGCCGCACGTTCATCATGCCGGACCGGTCGTTGACGTCCCCTTTTCAAAAGAACGGGAACAGCCGACGCAGATCGGCGTCGGTCGGCCGGCTGCCGTACTCGCACGTTTCGAACGCCTCCGCGTGCCGGATGGCTTTCGCCCGCTCGGCGCCGTACCACTTCACCAACGCCGCGCGGACCGCTTCGGTGATCTCGACCCCTCTGCGTTCGCCCAGCCATTTTCTGCGCGCCGCCGGATCCTTTGGAACCTGATTCAGGATTCCGGCATGCCACGGCAGCCATTCGTACATCTGCGACACGTGCGCGTCGAGCATGTCGATCTTCTTGTCGAAGACCTCGTCTATCGACACGGCGACGTTCGGAGCGAACGGCGCGGGCTTCTGAAAGCCGTCCTGGAAATACATGAAGACCGGGTTCTTTCGGAGCGAGGGCGTGTCGGGCGCGATGTTCGGCACCGTCACCATATATGCCGCGTCCTGCACGAGCACGCCGGTGTACCGATGATCGGGATGATAGTCGTTTGGACGAGGCGCGAGGACGAGGTCAGCGTTCCACTGACGCATCTGCCGGATGATCTGCTCGCGTACCTCCAAGCTCGGGACCAACTCGCCGTCGTGATTGTCCAGCACGACGTACTCGATGCCGATCCGGCGGCCGGCTTCGATGGCCTCGGCCCGGCGCCGCATGGCGAGCTGCCCGCCGCCCTCCTCGTGATGGCCGGCATCGCCGTTGGTGACGGACACGAACCGCACCTTGTGCCCGGCGGCCGCCCACTTCGCGGCCACGCCGCCGGCGCGGATGTCGCAGTCGTCGGGATGCGCGCCGAACGCGATGACGCGCAGCGGCTCCTGCGCCGTCGCC
>JBOGJB010000061.1:0-2607 GCA_050745085.1 Vicinamibacterales bacterium | reverse complement strand
GTCGCGGAGCGCGACCTGCTCGTCCTGCGAGACGAGCTGTCCCGCCGTCTTCACGTCGCCGCGTCCGAGCTTGTACCCCTCACGCATGAGCGCGGTGAGTTGTTCGAGCACGCGCTCCGCCTTCGCGACGTCGGCCGCCTCTCCCGCCACCATGAGATCGTGACCGTCGGTGCGGATCGTGACCCCGAACTGCGCTTCGAGCGTCTTGAGATTCTCGTCGTGGGTACCGAAGAGGGATTCGATTCCGTGTTCGGGGACCGTGATGCGGCGAGTGGAAGAAGCGGGGATGTCGGGATCTCCTTGGTGAATTATGTCACGGCAATGCGGAATGCCAAATGCCGAATGCCGAATGCCGAAAGGGACTTCACTCGTCCACGGTATGTGCCAATGGCTTGGCCCAGACGCATTGGGCATTCGGCATCCGGCATTTGGCATTCCGCATTGATCACCCGTCAACTTTGATGTGAAGCTCGCGTAACTGCCGTGCGTCGACCGGGGACGGCGCGCCCGCCATCAGATCGACGGCCTGCGCGGTTTTGGGAAACGCCATGACGTCGCGGATCGAGGGCTCCCCCGCGAGGAGCGCGACGATGCGGTCGAGGCCGAAGGCGATGCCGCCGTGCGGCGGAGTGCCGTACTCGAGCGCGTCGAGGAAGAACCCGAATCGAGTGTGCGCCTCCTCGTCCAAGATGCCGAGCAGACGGAAGACCCGGCGTTGCAGCTCGGGGTTGTGAATACGAATGCTGCCACCCGCGATCTCCGATCCGTTCATCACCAGGTCGTACGCCTTCGCCCGTACGCGTGCGGGCTCCGATTCGAGCCGGTCGATGTCTTCGTCAGCCGGCGACGTGAACGGATGGTGCATTGGCGCGTGCCGCCCCTCCTCCTCGCTCCAGTCGAAGAGCGGGAAGTCGACGACCCAGACGAGCTCGAACGCGTCCGGCTTGAGCAGGCCACGCTGCTTCGCGATCGACAAGCGCATCTGTCCGAGCCACTTCGACGCGGATACGCCGTCAGGAGAGGCTGCGAGCAGCAGCAGGTCGTTCTCGCCCGCGCCCGCCTGATCGAGGGCGCGCGCGATCGTCTCTTCACCGGCCGCCTTCAGCGCCGAGCTTTGCAGGGCGCCGCCGGGACGCCGCGCCCACACGAGACCGGACGCGCCGAGCTGCTTCGCCTGCTCCACGCGCTCGTCCAGCTCGCGGCGGCTCGCGCCCGCCGCGCCTTGGACGACCAGCCCGCGGACCGCGCCCCCCGCCCCTACCGCGTCGCGGAACACATTGAAAGACGACTCGCGGAAAACCTCCGACAGCTCGTGGATCGGCATCCCGCAGCGCAGGTCGGGCTTGTCCGATCCGTAGCGGCGCATCGCCTCGTCGTAGGGCATGCGGCGGAACGGCGTCGCGATCTCCCGGCCGATTGTCCGCATCACCTCCTGCATCGTCCCTTCGACGATGCCGAAGACGAGATCGCGGGTGGCGAACGAAATCTCGACGTCGACCTGCGTGAACTCCGGCTGGCGGTCGGCGCGCAGATCCTCGTCGCGGAAGCACCGGCAGATTTGAAAGTATCGGTCCATGCCGGCGACCATCAGGATCTGCTTGAAGATCTGCGGCGATTGCGGCAGCGCGTAGAACTCCCCTTGATGCACGCGGCTCGGGACGAGGTAGTCGCGCGCCCCTTCGGGCGTCGAACGCGTCAGAATCGGCGTCTCGATCTCGAGGAAGCCCTGGCTGTCGAGATACTGACGGAACGCCAGGCAGACCCTGTGGCGCAGGGCGATGTTCTGCTGCATCCGCGCGCGCCGCAGGTCGAGGTATCGGTACTTCAGCCGCGTGTCCTCGGAGACGGGCGTGTCCTCCGCAATCTGAAACGGCGGTGTCTTCGACTCGTTGAGCAGCCGGATCTCACGCAAGAGGATCTCGATCTCGCCCGTCGCGAGCTTCGGGTTGACCGTGTCGGGCGAGCGGCGCTCGACGCGGCCGAGGACGGCGACGACACATTCCGGCCGGAGCCGCTTCGCGGACGCGACCATGCCCTCGTCTTTCGCGACGACCTGTGTGATGCCGTGGCGGTCGCGGACGTCGAGGAAGATCAGCGACCCGAGGTCGCGGACGCGATGCAGCCATCCCAGCAGGACGACGTCTCTGCCGACGTCCGCAGCGGTGAGGCCGCCGCAGGTGTCTGTGCGCGCGAGGTTGCCTAGCGTTTCAGCCATTGCACGATATCGTTTCGCTTCACGGCGGTCTGATCGCCTGTCGTCATGTCTTTCACGGTGACTTCGCCGCGTGCCAGCTCATCGCCGCCGACGATGACGGTGCGCGTCGCGCCGAGCCGATCGGCCCGCTTCATCTGGGCCTTGACGCCGCGCGCGCTGTACTCCATCTGCGCGGTAAGGCCCGCGCGGCGCAGGTCGGCGAGCAGGGCGATCGCCGCCTCGCGCGCTTCGTCTCCAACCGCCGCCACGAAGACGCCGTTCCTGCGCGCCTCCGCCGTGTTATCCGGCATCGCCAGGACCATCCGCTCCAGGCCGGCGGCGAACCCGATGCCGACGCGGTCCGGCCCGCCGAGGTGCTTGACGAGCCCGTCGTACCGCCCGCCCCCCAGGAG
>JBOGJB010000060.1:0-19658 GCA_050745085.1 Vicinamibacterales bacterium | reverse complement strand
GCGCCTCGTCGCGCTCCGGCGCGGGCGGCTGCCCCGGCCGCGGCGGGCGGCGCCGCGGAGTTCGGCGGTCAGCCGTCGGGGATGAGCGACTTCGGGCTGCTCCCGCCCCGCGACGAACCCGCGATCTGACGCGAATTCGCCACGTTCCAAGGACGCAAGGACGCGCAAGGACGGAAGGATGAATGCTGAAGCCGTTGACTTCGGCATTCGTCCGCCCGGCGAGATCACGCGCGCGGCGCCGTTGTCTGCGGCTGCGACACCTCGCGCACCAGCTCCGACGTCAGCGTGCGGCTCGCCTTCCGGGCGATGTCCGACTGGGCAACGATGCCGCAGAGGCGACTGCGGTCGTCGACGACCGGGACGCGCCGGATTCGTTTCGCTTCCATCAGATCGCAGCAGGCATCGAGGTCGGTGTCGGGCGTCACGGTGACGACCGGGCTGGTCATGCAGTCGCCTGCGGTCACCTCGGAGGGGTTCCGCCCTTCCGCCACGACGCGGCACACGATGTCCCGGTCGGTGACCACTCCAATCGGACGCATCGTGTCTTTGCCGTCGACAACCGGAATCTCGCCACAGTCGCAGGCCACCATCAGGCGCGCCACGTCGGGGAGCTTCGCGTCGCGAGGACAAACGACCGGGTTCGCGGTCATGACATCACGTACGGTCATACACCCTCCTTTCCACGCTTCGGGTGCATAGTCGATGCCGCCGGCGATCACTCGCGCGGGCGTCTGGCGTGAAACTCGCATTCGTTCTCAGGGCGTTATAGCTCAGCGGCGGTCACGACGTTTCTCGCTCGTGAGGTGGTGCGCGACGTCCGGGCAGGGCTGCGTCGTTCAGCGGTCGCGGTCCTTGTAGATCTTCTTCAGCGCTTTCGACATCACCTTTCCGTAGCGCTTCGCCTCTTGCTGAGCTCGCTCGTCCACGCGTGCTTCAGTCGCGCGAATCTCGTCCTGCAGTTTGAGGTAATTGCCGAGCCGGCCGGCGTCGAGCGTGCCCTCCTCGACCGCCCCTCGCACCGCGCAGCCGGGCTCGGCGCGGTGGCCGCAGTCGCGGAAGCGGCACCCGGCGGCGAGCGACTGGATGTCCTCGAACACTTCGGTCAAGCCCTCATGCACGTCCCACAGCTGAATCTCACGCATGCCTGGCGTGTCGATAACGAGCGCGCCGCCCGGCAGCGCCACGAGCTCGCGGTGCGGGGTCGTGTGCCGGCCTCTCGAGTCCGATTCGCGCACCTCTCGCGTCCTGAGCAACTCCTGTCCGACCAGACGGTTGATGATGGAGGACTTGCCGACGCCGGACGATCCGAGGAAGGCGACCGTGCGGCCCGGTGTCAGGTAATGAGACAGCATGTCGAACCCGAGTCCGGTTTTCGTACTCGTCGCGTGCACCGGAACGCCGGCGGCGACGCGCGCGGTCTCGTTGAGGAAAGCTTCGAGGCCGTCGGTGACGTCCGCTTTGTTCAGGATCACCACAGGCTGCGCGCCGCTTTCCCACGCGAGGATCAGGTATCGCTCGAGCCGGCGCGGGTTGAAGTCGCCGTCGAGCCCGGCGACCAGAAAGACCGTATCGACGTTGGCCGCGACGACCTGCTCTTCGGTGCGGTGGCCGGCGACCTTGCGGACGAACTGGCTCGTGCGCGGCAGGACCACGTGAATGCTCCAGCGCCCGGCGTGAGCGGTCGGCTTGATCCCTACCCAGTCGCCGACCGCCGGATAGTCCCTCCGGCTCGCTGCGGCGTGGCGCAGCCGCCCGACGACGCGCGCCAGTCCCTCCCCCGACGGCATCAGCACGCGATAGATGTGCGTGTGCTCGAGGGCGACGCGGGCCGGCTCGAGGCCTGCGGCGCGGTGCGGCGCGAAGGCGTCGTCCAGACGGCTGGTCCAGCCGAGCGCGTCTATACTTTGCATTGTAAAGTCATTGGTGTTACCCTATCGGCGGGGCCGGCAGGCCCACCCTCGACGGTCTGGGAGGCTCGACACCGAGGACATTGTATGGCTCCACGACTGATCTCCGCCCTCGTCGCCGCCGCGCTCGCCGCCGGGTGCGTCCACACGGTTCCACCGCCGACACCCGGGTGCGGCGCGCTCGTCTCGGCCTCGCGCACCGGTGACATCGCGACGATCCAGGCTTCGCTGGCGGCCGGCGTCAGACCCCAACACCTGTCAGGCCGGCGTCAACGGCTGGACGCCGCTCTTTCACGCTATCCACAAGAACCAGCTCGAGGCGGTTGACGCGCTCATCCGAGGGGGCGCCGACGTCAATCTGGGCAGCCCGAGCTTTACGCCGCTCATGATGGCGGTCGGCAACGGCCAGCTGCGGATTACCCGGCGGCTGCTCGACGCCGGCGCCAATCCGCGCGCGGTCAGCAACGACGGCGCGACAGCCTTCTCCATCGCCGTGTCGGGCGGCGCGCTCACCGACGTCGAGAATCCGATTCTCGGCGCGTGCCACACCGAGCTGGTTCGCGAGCTCCTCAAGAGCGACCCGAATCTGCAGCTGGGCGACAATCTTCACGCGCGCTTCGCGCGCTGGACGGCCTGGCTCAACGGCTGCGAGGAGGTGACGTCAATCGCCGCGAGGCGATAACCGCCGATCACGGAGGGGACGGAGCCTCCGTGCTCGCTTCGCCGACCGCGCGGAGGACGCTCGGGATCCGCTGATCCGCGTCCGCAGTTTTGATCCAGCACCGGAGCAGCTCGGCGACACTCCATGCCTGCGCGATGCAGCCACGCGGGGTGAACGGCGGTTCGGCGTCGAAAATCTCGCTGACGCTCCCGACGCAGGCCTCGCTCAGATGAGCCTCGAAGCCCTCGAGCAGGCTGCGAGCGCCGCCGCGATCCTTCGGGTGGACCTTGAGCCAGGCGTCGATGAACGGCCCGATGAGCCAGGCCCAGACGGTCCCCTGGTGATACGCCGCGTCGCGCGCGCGCAGATCGCCGTAGCAGCGCGCCTTGTAGTCGGCGTGGCCCGGCGCGAGCGATCGAAGGCCGACGGGCGTCAGCAGCCGCTCGCGGACGGCCTCGACGACCCTCGCCCGGCGCGACTCGTCCAGAACCGGGTGGGTGAGCGAGATCGCCAGCAGCTGGTTCGGCCGGAACGCCGCGTCGTTCCCGCCGCCCTCGGCGTCGACGACGTCGTAGAGGTATCCACCCTCGTCGAACCAGAACCGCCGGTTGAAGGACTCGCGGGCGCGATCGGCAAGACGCTGGAGATCTGGCGTCGGCGTCATGCCTTCTTCCCGCAGCCAATCGTCGAGCAGGCGCAGCGCGTTGTACCAGAGCGCGTTGATCTCGACCGCCTTGCCCCGCCTCGGCGTAACGACCCAGTCGTGCACCTTCGCGTCCATCCAGGTGAGCTGATAGCCTTCGGCTCCCTGGCGCAGCAGTCCGTCCTCCGGATCGACGCGAATGCCGAACCGCGTCCCCGCGACGTGACGATCGACGATTGAGACGAGCGCCGGGACGAGGCGGCGGAGCGTCGATCGATCGCCGGTCGCCCCAAGGTAGCGGGCAATCGCTTGAAAGAACCAGAGCGTCGCGTCGGCGGTGTGATACAGCCCTTCGTTGTTTCCCTCGGGAAACATGTTGGGGATGAGCCCGTCTCGGACGTAGTGGCCGAACGTCCTGAGAATGCATCCCGCCTCACGCAGGCGTCCGGTCGCAATCGTCAGCCCCTCGAGGCTGATCATCGTGTCGCGTCCCCAGTCGGTGAACCAGTGGTACCCCGCGATAACCGTCCGGACGTCATCGCCCTCGGCTCGTGCCCGCGCGGTCTCTTCCACCCGGCCCGCAGGCGTGATGATGAACTGATCGGCGGCGAGGACCAGCTCGGCGCCGACACCCTCGCGCGCCGGCCCGGGAGCCGTGGCGAGCAGCCGGTGCCTCCGCTCGAGCTCGGCGGCGAAGGCGGCCGGCGCCGGAAGCGCGCGGATGCGATCCCAGTCTTCGGCGGATGCGGTCAGCGTGACGCTCGCCGCCGCGAGATCGGCGCAGTAGTACCCGGGACTCCAAAGCGCGCCGCGCGCGGGGTATCCGCGGCCCTCTTCGGTCGGATACAGCACTTCGGTGGTGATTCTCTGAGCGAGGACGAAGAGCAGACGCTGGCCGCGCGCCAGCACCCGCAGCGTCGGCCACTCGGACCCCGCTGTCAGCTCGTACCGTTCGTCGTCCCGCGCGGTGAAGACGTAGTCGCCGTCCAGCGCCTGGCTGACTGGCGCTTCGTGGGGGCGGAAATGAATGCGCGGTCGCACGCATAGTTGCAGAGGCCCCGTGCCTTCGATCCGCGAGTAAGTCACGTGTACCGTGTTCTGCGCGTGCGGCATCATCAGCCGCTTTTCGATCGCTGAGCCGTCGCCCAGCTCGAACCGCCACACCGGCAATCCCAGCTCGAGCCGGAACTCCGTCAGCGCGTCTGCTAGCGGCACGTTGCGGTCGTCAGCCGTTCGCACGCGCTCGACGAGCTGATTGAGCATGACGATGCGGCCGAGGGGCGCGGGCAGCGCCGCGATGAGCGCGCCATGATAGCGGCGCGTGACGACGCCCGAAACCGTGCCCGACGCGTAGCCGCCGAGACCGTTGGTCACGAGCCACTCGTGGGGAACGGCCGCCTCGGCGGCCGCCACTCGCTCGGACGAAAGGCGACGTCCGAGACCGGTCATTTCGTCTCCGGCTCCCAGGCGGAGGCCACGGCGATGGTTGAGAGTCCAGGCAGCCGCCAGCCTATCGATCGTTCGATCGCGGGCGTGCCGCTGCCGCCGTACGCGATGTCCTCGCTCGACCAGACGACCCTCCACCTGGCGCCGTCGGGTGGCGCGAGCAGCGATTCGTTGACGATCTCCAGTCCGAGCTCCGTGCCCAGGTTGACGACGAGCAGCCGGTCGCCGTCGGCGCCGCCGAAGAACCTCAGCACGAAGGCGGCTTCACCGAGCGCCGCGCCATCCAGATCCACATCGGGCGACCCGAAAACCGGATCGCGCCGTCTCAGCGCGAGCAGGTCGCGATGGAGGGCGTACGGCTCCGTGTGTGCGCGCCGCTCGTCGAGATCCAGCTTGCAGCGCTCGAACGTCCCCGGATCGTCCGGGGCCGGAATCCGCGCCTGCGCCGCCTCGGTCGCAAGGCTCGGGAACTGCCGGAGGAATTCCGCGCGGCCCTCGCGGACCGCTTTCGCCAGGTCCGGCCGGTGATCCGCGAAGAACAGAAACCGCGAGGAAGCGGCAAACTCCTGCCCCTGGAAGAGCATCGGCGTGTTCGGCCCGAGCAGGAGGAGCGCCGTCATCGCCCGCAGCGCACCGGGGGCCGCCTGCTCGTGAAGACGGACGCCGCGCGCCGAGTTGGCCACCTGGTCGTGGTTTTCGAGGAACGTGATGAACGCCGACCGGGGCACGCCGCGCGCCGGCGTCCCGCGCGCCTTTCGCTGCCACGAGTAGCGCTGGCCCTGGTACAGAAACCCGCGCTTGGCCATCGAGATGAACTCCTGCGTCGTGCCCAGATAGTCGGTGTAGTAGGCCTCGCGCCGTCCGGTCAACCGGACGATGGCGCTGTGGTGGAAGTCGTCGTTCCACAGGCCGTCGAGCCCGTAGCCGCCAGCTTCGAGCGGCCGCACCAATTGCGTCCGCTGCGGCTCGTTCTCCGCGACGACGATCGTCCTGCGTCCGCGCGCGGCGTCCCGAACGCGGCGGCCAATCATGGCGAGGATGTGCGCCTTCGAGCGATCGCGGATTGACTGCGTTGCGTCGAGACGCAATCCGTCCAGATGAAACTCGTCTATCCAGTACCCAGCGTTCTCCACGACGAACTCGCGGACCCCTTCCGATCCGTCGCCGTCGAAATTGATCGCGTCTCCCCACTCGATCTGGTACCGCGTCGTGAAGAACGTGTCGCTGAACTCCCGCATGAAGTTACCGTCCGGCCCGAAGTGGTTGTAGACGACGTCGAGGATGACGCCGAGGCCGAGGGCGTGGGCGCGATCGACGAACCGGCGGAGGTCATCGGGCCGGCCGTAGAGCCGTGTCGGGGCATAGAGGCACACGCCGTCGTAGCCCCACCCGAACCGACCCGGGAAGTCGGCAACCGGCATGATCTCGAGCACGGTGATCCCCGCCCGGGCGATCTCCGGCAGCTCGCGCTCGAGCGCCGCGAACGTTCCCTCTTTCGTGTACGTGCCGACGTGCACCTCGTAGATGACCTGTCCTTCGAGCGTCAGGCCGGGCCATTCCCTGTTGGCATCGCTCCAGCTGAACTGCGACGGATCGATGACCTCCGACGGGCCGTGCGGCCCTTCCGGCTGGAAGCGCGAGGCGGGATCCGGAAAGCGCGCGGCGTCGTCGAGGGTGACCCAGTACAGATCGCCGGGCTTCGCCCCGGCGTCGAAGCCGGAGAAGTACCCGTTTCCTTCGTGCTCAAGGTGCTCAAGGTGCTCAGCGTGCTGTACAACCACAGACACGCGCTGCCGACGGGGCGCCCATACTCTGAAGTGCACGCCGCCGCCCGCTTGCGGCTCGGCGCCGATCGGCAGACGGCGCGTCGTGGCGGATGCGTCAGAGGAGGATGTCATCGCACCTAAAAGTGATCCACGGCCGAGCTTCGCGAGCGCGGGCAAGCGCTTTGCGAGCCTGGCCGTACGTCATGCGCAGTACCGCTCACTTCATGAATCACGCCATCCATCCGGCATTGATTCCCTTGCCCTTCGCATTCCTGTTCGGCGCTGCCGCGTTCAACCTGTTTGGATGGGTGCCGGTGGCGGCGGCGGATGAGCTGGAGAGGGGGCAGATGAAGCTTCTGCGCGTGAACGGAAAGCGCATCGCGCTTGCGCGAACGCCCGATGGTTACGTGGCGTTCGACGATCGCTGCACGCAGGTCGAGCGCAACGTGGGAAAGCTGGTGCTCTAGGTGCTCAGGTGAGCACCTTGAGCACCCTGAGCACCCTCGAGCACCCTGAGCACCTTGAGCACCTTGAGCACCTAAGAAAGTCTCTTGCCGAGCGCGTCGAGGTACGACTCCATCGTCGCCGAGTAGCCGAACACGAAGCGCGCCATGAAGCGGAAGATCGGGTTGTAGACCTCTCCCCGCTCCGTGATGGTGAGGCGGCTGCCGCTCCCCTCCGGCCGGATCTCGTAGGTCCATGTGCCGCCGAACGGTTGGCCCGGTCCGATGCGTGCGACGTAACGCCGGGGAGGCTCCGATTCGACGGTCTCGAGCGGCAAGCGCTCGCCACTCCCGCTGACCTCTACCCACGCCGGTCCGGCGGGCACTGCCGGAAGGCGCTCGACTGCCGTCACGTCCGGCCGCCACGTCGGGTATGCATCGACATCAGTGACGGCCTTCCAGATCGCCTCGGGCGCAGCCTGAAATACGACCGATCGGCTTGCGACGTGAGATTGGTCGATCATCAGGCCGATGCCGGCAATGGCTGCCAGGAGCGCCACGAGCACCACGACGAGCACCCTGAGCACCCTGAGCACCCTGAGCACGTTACCCCCGATTCTCTAAACCGAGCCGAGACTTTTTCCGTCCAATGCTTCCAAGCGGAGACGGGCAATCATTCAGGTGCCCGTTTTTGGGACCCGCAATCCCGAAACCGGGCACGCGCCAGCAGGATGGTGCCCGACGCTCGCCACTAACATGTTGTCAGGATGAAGGTTATCGACGCAGCCGCGGCTGGCAGTCGTTTCGCACCATCAGCGCCGGCAGCGTCCGGGTTTCGCCGGACCTGCGGGAGCTAGCAGAGCAATGGTTGATATCGTCCGGGGGCCGGAGGTCAAGCGCAAGAAGCGCATCCGACAGTCGATTTATGCGGTCGCCGCGGCGACCGTCGTCATTCTCATCACCGTCGGGGTGTCGCGGCTCAAGCCGGCGGCACCGACTGTAGACGGGCAGACCGTGTGGGTCGACACCGTCAGGCGCGGCCCGATGGTGAGACAGGTTCGCGGGTCGGGCACGCTCGTGCCGGAAGAGATCCGATGGATTCCGGCGACGACGCAGGGGCGGGTCGAGCGGATCATCCTCCGCTCCGGGGCACAGGTGACGCCGACGACCGTGATCCTCGAGCTGACCAATCCGGAGCTGCAGCAGTCGGTCCTGAGCGACCAGCTCGCCTACCGTGCCGGGCAGGCGCAGTACGAAAGCCGCAAGGCGGAGCTCGAAAGCAGCCTCCTCAACCAGCGCTCCGCAGCGGCCACCGTCGAGGCGTCCTGGCGGCAGGCGGTGCTGCAGCTCGAAGCGGACGAGAAACTGGCGAAGGAGGGCCTGCTGTCGGAGCTGCAAATCAAGCAGTCGCGCTCGCAGGCGGCCGACCTGGAGAACCGCCACAGGATCGAGCAGAAGCGGCTCGAGATCGCGGCGCAGAACATGAACGCGCAGATCGCGCCACAGCAAGCCGAGGTCGATCGTCTGCGGACCATGTACGACCTGCGGCGCCGTCAGCTCGACGAGCTGAAGGTGCGCGCCGGCATAGCGGGCACCCTGCAGGTCGTGCCGGTCGAAGTCGGCCAGCAGGTCCAGGCCGGCACCAACGTCGCGCGCGTCGCGAACCCGAAGACGCTCAAAGCGGAGCTGCGGATTGCTGAAACTCAGACGCGCGACATCGCGATCGGCCAGAAGGCCTCGATCGACACGCGCAACGGCATCGTCGAGGGAACGGTCGCGCGGATCGACGCGAACGCGCAGAACGGCACCGTCGGCGTGGACGTCACGCTGAGCGGAGCGCTCCCGCCGGGCGCACGTCCGGATCTGAGCGTCGACGGCACGATCGAGCTGGAGCGGCTCGATAACGTCCTCTACGTTGGGCGCCCGGCGTTCGGACAGGAGCAGAGCACGGTGGGGCTCTTCAAGATCGTCGAGGGCACGCAACAGGGTGGCGAGGCGGCTCGCGTCAACGTGCGGCTCGGACGCAGCTCCGTGAACACCATCGAGATTCTCGAGGGTCTACAGGTTGGCGACCTGGTGATTCTCTCCGACATGTCGCAGTTCGATTCGTTCGACCGAGTTCGATTGAACTAAAGGAGACCAGATGAACACTGCTGCGCAACCGCTCATCCGCCTCGACGGCGTCACGAAGGTGTTCTTCACCGACGAGGTGGAGACGCACGCCCTCGCCGGCATCCACCTCGAGATACAGAAGGGCGAGTACATCTCGATCGCAGGGCCGTCGGGCTGCGGCAAGTCGACGCTGCTTTCGATCCTCGGACTGCTCGACTCGCCGACCGAGGGGAAGTACGTCCTCAACGGGCGGTCCGTGGCCGATCTGCCGCTGTCGGAGCGCGCACGCGTGCGCAACCGCGAGATCGGGTTCATCTTTCAGAGCTTCAACCTGATTGGCGATCTGACGGTGTACGAGAACGTCGAGCTGCCGCTGACCTACCGCGGCATGAAGGCGTCGGAGCGCAAGGAGCGCGTGATGGCGGCGCTCGAGAAGGTCGGGATGTCGCATCGCGCGAAGCACCTGCCGAGCCAGCTCTCGGGCGGTCAGCAGCAGCGCGTCGCGGTCGCCCGCGCGGTCGGCGGCGCGCCGTCGATCCTGCTCGCCGACGAGCCGACCGGCAACCTGGACTCGAAGAACGGCGAGGCGGTCATGGAGCTGCTCCGCGAGCTGCACCGCGAAGGGGCGACCATCTGCATGGTCACGCACGACCCTCGGTACGCGCGCCACGCAGACCGCAGCATCCACCTCTTCGACGGCCGCATCGTCGAAGAGGATGGGAGTAAGCGAGCGGAGAAAGAGCTCGAGGAAAGCGGTTTCGATATCGCCCACTAGTTCACGGACGCAGTACGGAGTACGCAGGCTGAGGTCAGCCGGGACTTCGAGCTTTACTTCAGCCTCCGGACTTCGTACTTCGAACTTGAATATGTAACGCCCCATGCTTCGCGACCTTCGGCACGCCCTTCGGCTGTTGATCAAACACAAGGGACCGACGACGGCCGCCGTCGTCGCGTTGGCGCTGGGCATCGGCGCGAACGCGGCGGTGTTCTCCGTCGTCGATGCCATGCTCCTCCGGCCGCTGCCCCTCGCCGATCTCGACCGGCTGGTGGACCTCTCCATGTCGCGGCCGCGACGCGGTGATTTCAAACTCTGGGTCGCCCCTGCCACCTTCCTCGACTGGCGCACGCAGACGAAGTCCCACGAGTCGGTCGCCGCGATGGCCTGGTGGGACGTCAACCTCACCGGCGGCGGCGACCCGGAACGCGTTCAGGGCTTTCTCGTCTCGGCGAGCTTTTTCCGCACGCTGGGCATCACCCCGAGCCTGGGCCGCGCGTTCCAGGACGAGGAAGAGCAGACCGGGCGCGACAAGGTCGTTGTTCTGAGCCATCATCTTTGGCAGCGTCGCTTCGGTGGCGACCCGTTGATTCTTCAGCGGACGATTCAGCTCGACTCGATCCCGTACACGATCGTTGGCGTTGCTCCGGCTGGTTTCAACTTCCCGTTGAGCAACGACCTGTGGGCGCCGCTCGCGTTCGATGCCGAGACCGCCGCGAATCGCCGCTCCCGCAACCTCACCGTCGTCGGCCGGCTCAAGCCAGGCGTTTCGGTGGCTGCGGCGGACGCAGAGCTGCAGCTCATCGCCGGTCAGCTCGAGAAGCAGTATCCCCAAACCAACACCGGTTACGGCGCCGACGCCGTGCCGCTCGTGGAAGGCGTACAGGACGAAGGCAACGCCGAGTTCCTCACGGTATTGCAAGGCACTGCGATGTTCGTCCTTCTCATCGCCTGTGCGAACGTGGCGAACCTGCTGCTCGCTCGAGGCTCGAGCCGTCAGAAAGAGCTGGCGCTGCGAGTCGCGCTCGGCGCGTCGCGAGGGCGGCTGATCCGGCAGCTTTTGACGGAAAGCGTCGTCCTGGCGCTGGTTGGCGCGGGAGTCTCGCTGCTCGTGGCGTCGATCGGGATCGATCTGATTCGCGAGGGGATGCCGGCCACCATCCGTCGGTTCATCTACGGCTGGAACGACATCGACGTCGACGGCCGTGTGCTGGCGTTCACCACCGGCGTCGCGGTTCTGGCCGGTCTGATCTTCGGCCTAGCGCCGGCCTGGCAAGGGAGCCGCGCCGAGCTCGCCGAGACACTCAAGGAAGGCGGACGCACGTCGGCGCCCGGGCGCGCGAGGATGCGCGCGACGCTCGTCGTCGCAGAAGTCGCGCTGGCGCTCATGCTGCTGGTGTCCGCCGGCCTGCTGATCCGCGGCGCGTTCCGGCTGATCAACGCCGACCGCGGCTACGAGCCCGCCGGTGTCCTGACGGTGAACCTCGTGCTGCCCGACGGGAAGTACCATGAGGAGGACACGCGGCGGCAGTTCTTCCGAAGTCTGCTGCCTCGGCTCGCCGCCATTCCTCAGATCGAGGCGTCCGCAGCCAGCAACATCATCCCGTTCAACAACAACAACCGGTCGAACAACGTCGTCATCGAGGGACAGCCGCCCGTGGAGCCGGGCAGCTTATCAATCGCCGACTACCGGTCGGTCACGCCGGATTACTTTCGCGTCATGCGCATCCCGCTCCTGCGCGGACGGCTGTTGACGGCTGCAGACAATACGACGACGCAGCGAGCGGCCGTCATCAGCGACCAGATGGCGCGCCGGTACTGGCCAGACCAGGATCCGATCGGCAAGCGTTTCAAGGTCGGGCCGGTTGAGTCGACCGGCCCCTGGATCACGGTCGTCGGGACCGTGGGCGACGTGCTGCACCACTGGTTCAACAGTCAGCGAGGCCCGACTTTCTACGTCCCGTTCGAGCAGTCGCCGGAGTTATCGATGGTGGTTGTAGCGCGCGTGCGATCGGGTGACCCCACGGCGATCGCACCGATCGTCCGCCAGGAGTTTGCGGCGGTCGACCCTCAGCAACCGATCTTTCGGGTGCGATCGATGGAGAGAGCCATCGCGGATTCGTCGATCGGCCTGTCTTACATCTGGGTGATGATGGCGGTCTTCGGCGTCATCGCGCTCATTCTCGCCGCGGTGGGCGTCTACGCGGTGATCGCATACGGCGTCTCTCAGCGCACACACGAGTTCGGCGTGCGGATCGCGCTCGGCGCGGCCAGACGTGACGTCCTGGGTCTCGTCGTCCGGCACGCGTTGACGCTCGCCGGCATCGGCCTCGCGATCGGGCTCGTCGGCGCCTACGGTCTCGGCAGGCTCCTCGCCGCCAACATGTTCGGCATCGTGTCCATGGACGCTTCGACCTTTGTCATCGTCGGCGCCAGTCTGACGGCGATCGCCGCGATCGCGGGCTACGTTCCGGCGCGCCGCGCGACGCGAGTCGATCCAGCCATCGCGCTGCGCCACGAATAGGCGTTCGCGGTGTAGGCCCGACCTTGAGGTCGGGCGTGTCTGGATCAGCACAGAACGGAACCTATGGAAAACCTCCTCAAAGACCTGAGATACGGCGCACGGATGCTCCTGCGGAGCAAGGCGTTCAGCTCGATCGCCGTGCTCTCGCTCGCGCTCGGCATCGGGGCCAACACCGCCATCTTCAGCCTCGTCCAGACGATGCTGTTCAGCCCGTTCCCGGTCGAGGCGCCGACCGAGCTCGCGTCAGTGTTCACGACGGACCAGCGCAATCCGGGCAATCTGCCCATGTCCCACCTGAACTTCAAGGACGTCCGGGACCAGAACAGCGTCTTCTCGGGAACGGCGGCGATGGCCTTCGCCCAGGCGAACATGCTCGTCGACCAGTCGTCCGAGCAGGTCCTCACTCAGGTCGTCACGGGCAACTACTTCGACGTGCTCGGCATGAAGCCGGTCCTGGGACGGACGTTCCTGCCCAACGAGGATGCGACGCTTGGGTCGCACCCGGTCGTGGTGCTGAGCCACGGGCTGTGGCAGCGCCGGTTCGGCGGCGATCCCTCAATCGTCGGGAAGACGATCACGTTGAACCGGCAGCCGTTCGCCGTCGTCGGCGTTGCCGCGGAGGGCTTCACCGGGACCTTCCTGTTCGGCGCCCCGGACATGTGGGTCCCGATGATGATGCACGACGTCATGCAGCCCGGGTTCGACTGGTACGAACAGCGTCGCGGGCTCTTCCTGTTCGTGTTTGGACGGCTGAAACCGGGCGTCACCCTCGCGCAGGCGGACGCGAACCTCAAGACGATTGCCGCGCAGCTCGAGTCGAGCTACCCCACCGACAACAAAGGACGCTCGGCTGGCGCCATGTCCCTCATCGAAGCGCGGACCAATCCGGGCGGTGGCGGCAACCAGATCGCCGCCGTCTCGACGCTGCTGATGGTGGTCGTCGGTCTCGTTCTGCTGATCGCGTGCGCCAACATCGCGAACCTCCTGCTCGCCCGCGCGACGGCGCGGCGGCGGGAAATCGCGATGCGGCTGGCGCTCGGCGCCGGGCGCCCACGGCTGGCGCGGCAGCTCCTGACCGAGAGCGTGCTCCTGGCGCTCATCGGCGGCGCGGCCGGCCTGGTCGTCGCCTTCTGGACGCTCGACGCCCTTCGGGCACTCGACATCCCCATCCCGGTCAACGTGCTGATGAATCTCGGGCTGGACTCCAGGGTGCTGACCTTCGCGCTCGTCATCTCCGTGCTGACCGGCCTTCTGTTCGGGCTGGCCCCCGCTTTTCAGGCGACGAAGACCGACATCGTGCCGGTCCTGAAGAACGAGATGGTCCCGTCCGCCGGCGCGTCGCCGCGCCGGTATCTGCGATGGCTGAACCTGCGCAAAGGACTCGTCATCTCGCAGGTCGCGCTGTCGCTCGTCGCGCTCGTCGCCGCCGGTCTCTTCCTCCGAAGCCTCCGGCAGACACAGAACATCGATCCCGGTTTCGAGACTGACGGCGTGCTGATGGCGTCATTCAACCTCGGCCGCGAGGGCTACACACCCGACCGTGGTCAACTCTTCTACCGCCAGATAGTCGAACGAGTGCAGGGGCTGCCGGGCGTTCGGTCGGCGGCGATCGCGCAGGGGCCGCCGTTCGGCAACCAGGGATTCCTGCGGAGCGTCTTCCTCGAGGGGCGCGAGAGCTCGGAACGTGATCGCATTCTCGTACAGGTGAACCCTGTGAGCCCGCGCTACTTCCAGACGCTCGGCATCCCGATCGAGCGCGGGCGCGACTTCACGCCGGACGACGACGACGACGCTCCGGACGTCGTGATCGTCAACAAGACGATGGCGGACCGGTTCTGGAAGGGCCAGGACGCGGTTGGCAAACGGTTCAAGTTCTTCGGCGACGAGGAGTTCCGGACCATCGTCGGCATCGCGCGCGACGCGAAGTACAACGGGCTCGCCGAAGATCCGACGCCGTTCATCTACCAGCCGATCACCCAGGCGTATACGCCGGCCGCGACGATTCTGGTCCGGGCAAGCGGAGAGGCCGGCGGCCAGGCACGGCCGGTCCAGGCCGAAATCGCGCAACTGGATAACCGACTGTCGGTGCTCAACGTCCAAACACTGGGCGACCAGCTGAGCCAGACGCTCGGGCAGCAGCGTCTTATGGTCACGCTGCTGGGCACCTTCGGCTTGCTGGCGCTGGGACTGGCGGCTATCGGGCTGTACGGCGTCGCCAGCTATTCCGTGACCCAGCGCACGCGTGAGATCGGCGTGCGCGTGGCGCTGGGCGCGAGCCGTGGGAACGTCGTCGGGCTCGTGCTCGGTCAGGGGATGGCGCTCATCGCGGTCGGTCTCGCGGTCGGATTCGGAATCGGAGTCGCCGTGGTGACGCTGGCAGGGCAGCAGATCGGAAACCTGCTCGTGGGCGTCAGGCCCTTCGACCCCACGACGTTCTTCGGCACCGCGCTGCTGATGGCCGTCGTGGCCGGGTTGGCGACGTGGCTCCCGGCCCGGCGCGCGGCGACGATCGACCCGCTGGTGGCGTTGCGGTACGAGTAGTGGCAGGCACTAGGCAGTAGGCAATAGGCACTCAGCGATTTGAGCTTAGACAGAATGCCTAGAGTGCCTCTTGCCTAGTGCCTACAGGGATCTGCATATGAACGAAACCGTAATGGACAAAACGGCCAGCAAGCCGATAATGCGCCCCGCCGGCGCCCGGATCCTCGTGGCCGACGATCAGGCGGACGTGCTGGAAGCGCTGCGGCTGCTGCTCAAGGGCGAGGGCTTCCACCTCGAGACGGCGAACTCCCCGGCTGGCATCCTCGCGGCGCTCGACGCGCGCGAGTTCGACGTCATCCTGATGGATCTGAACTACGCCCGGGACACGACGTCGGGCGAGGAAGGCCTGGACCTGCTGACGCGAGTCCAGAACATCGACAACACGCTGCCGATCGTGGTGATGACGGCGTGGGGCAGCGTCGAGCTGGCGGTCGAGGCGATGCGCCGCGGCGCGCGCGACTTCATTCAGAAGCCGTGGGACAACGCGCGGCTGCTCGCGATCCTCCGGACGCAGATCGAGCTGAGCCAGGCGCTCCGCAAGGGGCAGCGGCTCGAGGCCGAGAACTGGCTGCTCCGCGGCGAGGGTCGGCCGAAGATGATCGCCGAGTCGCCGGCGATGCAGAACGTCCTGCAGGTCATCGCCCGGGTCGGGCCGTCGGACGCCAACGTCCTCATCCTCGGGGAGAACGGCACCGGCAAGGGGCTTGTCGCGCAGGCGATACACGCCGTCTCGACGCGTGCGTCGCGCCCCATGGTCACCGTGAACGCCGGAGGCGTGTCGGAGGGCGTGTTCGAATCGGAGCTGTTCGGCCACGTGCGCGGCGCGTTCACCGACGCCAAGGCGGATCGCGTGGGGCGCTTCGAGCTGGCGGACGGCGGCACGCTCTTCCTCGACGAGATCGCGAACGTGCCGCTCAGCCAGCAGGCCAAGCTGCTGCGTGTCATCGAGACCGGCGAGTTCGAGCGCCTCGGCTCGTCGCGGACGCGGCGCGTCAACACGCGCATTCTCTCGGCGACCAACGCCGGCATCGCCGAGGAAGTCGCCGCCGGCCGGTTTCGCCAGGACCTGCTCTTCCGCCTGAACACGATTGAGATCCGGCTGCCCGCGCTGCGCGAGCGGCGCGAGGACATTCCGCTCCTCGCGCAGCACTTTCTGCGGCAGCATGCCCAGCGGTACCGCAAGCGCCTGACCGGGTTCGAGTCGGCTGCGATGCAGGGCCTGCTCGAGCACTCGTGGCCGGGGAACATCCGCGAGCTGGATCACGCCATCGAGCGCTCGGTGCTGATGTCGCAGGGGCCGACGGTCAGGCCAGTCGACCTGGCTCTCAAACCGGGACGCGACGCGGCGGGCGGCCGCCTCGAGGACATGAGCCTGGAGGAGGTCGAGTGCTTCCTCATCAAGAAAGCGATGACGCGCTACGACGGCAACGTCAGCCAGGCCGCCAAGGCGCTCGGGCTCAGCCGAAGCGCGCTCTATCGGCGGCTGCAGCGATATGGGCTGTAGCTACGCTAGTATGAGCCTGTGTCGAGGCCTCAGTCCCCTCGCATCACCCATGATCGCCGCGTCCTGCTGATGGCGTTCGCCGGCTGGCTGCCGGCTGCCATCACCGCGCTCGCCTTTCTCTGGATCGGCGACTATACCGCCAAGGTCCAGTGGACCCTCACCGTCGTCATCGTCGGCTTCGGCCTCGGCTTCGTCTTCGCGCTCCGCGAACGCGTCGTCCTGCCCCTTCAGACCTTGTCGAACCTGCTCGCGGCACTCGGCGAGGGTGACTTCTCCATCCGAGCGCGCGGCGCACGCCAGGGCGATCCGCTCGGCGAGGTGATGGTCGAGGTCAACGCGCTCGTTGACACGCTGCGCAACCAGCGCTTGGGCGCGCTCGAGGCGACGATGCTCCTGCGGAAGGTCATGGCGGAGATCGACGTCGCGGTGTTCACGTTCGACGGCGAGGGAGTCCTGAAGTTCATCAATCGCGCCGGGGCGCGGCTGCTCGGCCAGCGGGCCGAGCGGCTGCTGGGCCGGCACTCTTCCGAGCTCGGGCTTGCCGACTCGCTCAAAGGCGAAGCGCCGCGCGTCCTCAACGCGACCTTCCCCGCCGGTTCCGGGCGATGGGAGATCCGCCGCAGCTCGTTCCGCCAGGGAGGCCGGCCGCACGAAATGCTTGTACTCTCCGACTTGAGCCAGGCGCTTCGCGAGGAAGAGCGGCTCGCGTGGCAGCGGCTGATTCGCGTCATCGGCCACGAGATGAACAACTCGCTGGCGCCCATCAAGTCGATCGCCGGCAGCCTCGCGACGCTCCTCGAGCGCGATCCGCAGCCCGCCGACTGGCAGGACGATGCGCTGCGCGGCCTGGCGGTGATCGCGACACGCTCCGAGTCGTTGAGCCGGTTTATGACAGCCTACGCGCGCCTCGCCCGCCTGCCGCCGCCGAAATTCTCGGCGGTCGACGTCTCGACGTTCGTCCAGCGCGTGGTTGGCCTCGAGCGGCACGAAGGAGTGACGATTCAGCCGGGACCGGCGGTCACCATCCATGCGGATGGCGATCAGCTCGAGCAGCTCTTGATCAACCTCGTGCGGAACGCGGTGGACGCTTCGCGCGAGACCGGCGGCAGCGTCCGGCTCGGATGGACGCGCCTCGCCAGCTCGCCCGACGCGCTGGAGCTGTGGGTCGAAGACGAGGGGCCGGGACTGCCGAACACCGCCAACCTGTTCGTGCCGTTCTTCACGACGAAGCCGGGCGGCTCCGGCATCGGGCTCGTGCTCTGCCGCCAGATCGCCGAGGCGCACGGCGGCAACCTGACGCTCGACAACCGAGTCACCGCGCGCGGATGCCGGGCGGCGCTGCGGCTGCCGCTCGTGTTGAAGGCGTCGAGCGCCACGGGCGCCGCGGCGGCCGGCGTTGCAAGGACCTGATGCTGA
The DNA here is from genome assembly GCA_050745085.1 of Vicinamibacterales bacterium. Taxonomy (GTDB): domain Bacteria; phylum Acidobacteriota; class Vicinamibacteria; order Vicinamibacterales; family 2-12-FULL-66-21; genus DATAEE01. The sequence goes on along the minus strand of JBOGJB010000060.1, from coordinate 1,920 downwards.
GCCGGCTCTTCACCGGCACGTTGTCCTGGTGGGACGTCCTCGTCGCCGCCGGACTCGCGGTCGGCTTCTCCTGGATTATCGCGACGCTCGCGGCGAGGATCGTGCGCGCGGCGCTCGTCGCGATCCTCGGGGACAGCCTGGAGGAGACGGCGGTCACGCCCGCCATCCGGCGACCGGTCCGGATCGTCGCCTGGGCCGTCTTCTCTCTGTCGGTCGTCGCGCTGATCTTCCCCGCGCTGGAGCTGGCGGGCGTTCAGGCACGCGCCGGGCTTCCCCTGCGCGCGATCACGGACTGGTTCTTCCGATCCGGCCTCCGGATTCTGCTCGTCGCGGTGCTGGCGTACGCGGTCATGCGGATCGTCGCCGTGGTCGTGCGCCGATTCGAGCACGAGATCAGCCAAGGGATCGGGCTCGACGTCCTCGAGCGGGCGAAGCGCGCCCGCACGCTCGGAGGCTTGATTCAGAACGTCGTCACGGCGCTCGTTCTTACCGTGGCGCTGCTGATGATTCTGCGCGAGCTTCGGCTCGACATCATGCCGCTTCTCACCGGCGCGGGCATCGCGGGGATCGCGCTCGGCTTCGGCGCGCAGACGCTCGTGCGCGACATCATCAGTGGATTCTTCCTGATCCTGGAGAACCAGGTCCGCGTGGGAGACGTGGCGCGCGTCAACAACGTCTCGGGCCTCGTCGAGGCGATCAACCTGCGGACGCTCGTCCTCCGCGATTTCGACGGAACGGTCCACATCGTGCCGGCGGGCGAGATCCGGCTGCTGGATAACCTGTCGATGGACTACGCCTACGCGGTCGTCGACGTGCCGGTGGCCTACGGCGAAGATACCGACCGCGTCGTCCAGGTGCTGAAGCAGGTCGGTGAAGAGCTGCAGAAGGACCACGCGTTCCAGCCGAACGTTCTTGAAGGGCTCGAGGTCGCCGGCATCGAGTCGCTCGGCGAAGCAAATGTGACCATCCGATCGCGGATGAAGACCGTGCCGCTCAAGCAGTTCGACATCGCGCGCGAGCTGCGGCGCCGGATCAAGTTGGCGTTCGAGCGGCAGGGGATCCAGATTCAGTTCCCGCAGCGGGAGATTCTGGTGAGGCGAGCCCGCGTACGAAGCTCGAAGGGCGAAGGGTGAAGTTGGTGCTCAGGGTGAGCCCCGTGAGCACCCTTCACTCCCGTCCCACCCCTAACGCATCCGCCACCCGGTTGATGTAGTTGAACCAGGACGCAATGAGCGTGATCTGCAGGATGCCGCGGTCGTCGAAGCCCGCCTCTCGCAGCCGATCGTGGTCGTCTGGGCCGAGTCTGGTCGCGTCACGCGTCACCTGCACGACGTAATCGAGCATGGCGCGATCCTGTTCCGAGATCGGGGCAGTCCGGTAGTCGCGCTTGAGCGCGTCAACCAGGTTGTGATCCAACGTCACCCTACGCAGAAACTCTGCGTGCGACTCGATTCAATAGACGCAGCGGTTGTGCACCGAGACGATGGTCGTGATCATCTCGTGCTGGCTGCGTGTCAGCGGAAGGTCTGGAGACATCAGGACGCCGAAGGTCGCGAACGCGTGGTAGAGCGCCTCGGGAATCAGCGAGTGCGACGCCACGATGCCGGAGGTGCCGTCGCCGGTCGGGTGGACCGGCTGCGCGTATTCCACGGGGTAGAGCGCCCGCTGGTCCTCGATGGCGCGGCGCAGCCGCTCGTTCGCCTCGGACAGCGGGATGGTTTTGATCCACGTCATCGTTCGACCTCGTGCGCGGCCGGCGCCGGCCCCGCGGCCGGTGACAGGAAGCGATACGCGGGCAGGCCGCACAGCACGACCGTGATGCCCGCAAGCGCCTGGAGCGGACGTGCCATGAGGACCAGTGTAATCACAACGACCACCAGCGCGATGAAGAGCGCCGGCGTGATTGGGTAGCCCGGCACC
>JBOGJB010000059.1:0-2004 GCA_050745085.1 Vicinamibacterales bacterium | reverse complement strand
ACATGGTAGAATTCATACCATGACGACGACCATGGATGCGGCGGGCCGGCTCGTCATTCCTCGCGAGATCCGGCGCGAAGCGTCGCTCGAGCCCGGCGTCCCCCTCGAGGTCCGCTGGCGCGACGGCGTGATCGAGATCGAGCCCCAGCCGCTCGCCGTGACGCTCGAGCGGAGGGGCCGGCTCCTCGTCGCCAGGCCCCGAACGAAAGTCGGCGCGCTCCGCGCCACCACCGTCGAGCGGACCCGCCACGACCTGGCCGAGCGTCGCCGCCGGCGCTAGACACGAGCGTTGGCGATCTTCACGCTGGACACAAGCTGCATGGTGGCTGCGGTCTGCGCCTGGCACGAACACCACGCCGTCGCGCTTGCCGAGATCGAGGCCCGCCTGAACCGCGGCGAGCGGTTGGCTGTGGCGGCGCCCGCGCTCGTCGAAACCTATGCCGTCCTGACGCGGCTGCCCCCGCCGCACCGCCTCGCGCCTTCGACCGCGTGGACACTCTTGGAAGCGAACTTTGTCGGCGAGGTCACAACGGTTGCGCTGACCGGCGCCGCCTACCGGCGCCTGCTGCGCCGCCTTGCGAAGGAAGGCGTCGCCGGAGGTCGAACCTACGATGCCGTGATTGGCGAGTGCGCCCGTCAGGCTGGAGCCGACGCACTCCTGACGTTCAATCCACGCCACTTCGATCCGGCTCCCGACGCCGTGTCGATTGTTGAGCCTCATCGAATGGGTTGAGGTCGGGAACCTCGCGTGTCCCGTAGGACTGGAGGAGGCGATCCGCCTCGATCAGATCGAGACGGCCCTCACGACCACCCACTTCTGGCGGAATCGCGCTGGCGCGACGGCGCTGACAACGTCGATCTCGACGCGCGCCTGACGCTGCGCGTCTCGACGCCGCTCGCGTTCGATCCTAAAGACGACCCGAGTGGTAATGAGAGCGTCCGCTAGTTCCGTGGTTGTGTACCCGTTAATCCGTGGTTGCGTATCCGATAATCCGTGGTTGCATGAACCGTTGAATCCGTGGTTGTCTGACCGGTTAAACCCGTGGTTTCCTGCGCGCAGCCACGTCTGGAGCCGCTCCCGAATCTTGGCCTCGAATCCGCGGTCCGTCGGCTTGTAGAACACCGTCCTGCCTGGCGGGGGAGGCGATCGCCGCGGTCGTGGACGAGTGCGTCGAGCGCGTGGCAGCCGACAAGCGAATCAATCTGCGAAATCCGTGAAATCCGTGGCCTGTGATCAATGGTGGCGCGCCGCCTGGCGCAGCTCGGCGAGACGCCGGCCGGTCACGCCCTGTATGGCCCGGTAGAAGTTCTTCGCGCTCCGATAGCCGATCTCGGCGGCGACCATCCGCGTCGTCAGCCGCTCATCCGCCAGGAGCTGCAGGGCCCGTGCGACCCGCGCGCGAACGTGATACCTGCGCGGAGACATGCCGAAGTGCGTCTTGAACTCGCGCCGGAGGGCGACGGGATGCAGGCCGACCTCGCGCGCCAGGGCGGTGACGTTTGCGGCGCCGACACGTGCGCGTCGATCCACCGTGCGGCGCGCGCGGCCGGGGCCACGTGCGCGCGGTCGAGCTCGGGGAAGAACCCGGTGGCCCAGGACTCGAACGACGCTTTATCGCCTTCGCTCCGGCGCCATGCGCGCTCGGTGTAGCCTGCGGCCGAGAACGCGCAGGCAGCTCCGGGCCAGGGTTGAGTCGGTCTCGCGAGTGCGGACCGCGTGGAGAGCGAGGTGATTATACCGCGAATCGTCCCGAGTGATCCCTTTTCGAACTCAGAATCTTCACAAAGGGAAACACATTCGATCTTGAATCGCGTCCGGGCCCGTCGGACCATGTGAGCCTTCCAGCAGATCGACCGGCAGCGGCGGGAGGCGTGGTGTATGGCGCGAACGAGATCGATCGGAGTGCTTGCAACGATCATCTTCGCGCTGGCGCCGCCCGCCGCGTCCGCCCAGACGACGATCTATCACCTGCACAACGAAACCTCGTCGGTCAACCCGATATA
>JBOGJB010000058.1:0-2532 GCA_050745085.1 Vicinamibacterales bacterium | reverse complement strand
CGTCAGAGCGAGCCCGATTAATCTGTACGCGGGATGACAAAAGCCGTCCCCGGCGGCGGAGTCTGAAGAGGGGCAGCCTTACTTCGGCGTGTTCACACTCGCGTAGAGCATCCGCACGAACTGGTCCGTCGGCAGGAAGCCCTTGCCCCACGTGCCCTCGTAGTCGGCGAGCGGCTTCGCGGCGACGACCTCGTCGGCCGTCTTCCCGGCGTCGACCAGCTTCTTCACCCGATCGCGCGCCGTGCGCAACACGTTCAGATACGCCTCGAGCGCCTTCTTGTCGGCGAGCGGACCGTGACCGGGGATGATCTTCGTGGAGCCGTCGGCCATGGCGAGCGCTCTCTCCGCCGCACCGATCATCCCGTCGACCGATCCGCCGCTCGACATGTCGAAGAACGGGTACAGGCCGTTGAAGAACGTATCCCCCATATGGATCACGTTCGCCTTGCGGAAGTGGACGAGGCTGTCGCCGTCGGTGTGGGCCGGAGGCACGTGGACGGCCTGGATCTCGTCGCCGTTGATATGGAACGTGGCCGTGTCGGTGAAGGTGATGACGGGCAGCGCCGCTTCCGGCGACGGCGGGATCTTCATGTCCATATCGCGGATGAACTGGTCCACGCTCATCCGCTTGCGGACGTTGTCGTGTGCGACGATGAGCGCGCCGGTCTGGCCGAAGTTCTCGTTGCCGCCGGTGTGGTCGAAGTGCCAGTGCGTGTTGAGCACGAACCGCACCGGCTTGTCGCTGATCGTCGCGATCGCCGCCTTGATCTTTTCGGTCAGCGGCGCGAACTGATCGTCCACCAGGAAGACGGCGTCCTCCCCCACCGACAGTCCCAGGTTCCCGCCGGATCCGATGAGCATGTACAGCCCGTCGGCGAGCTTGGTCGCCTTGATCTCGACCTTGCTGAAGTCCTGCTGCTGGGCAGAGGCGCTCAGACCGAGCCCAAGGGACACGACGAACGTGAGCACTCTCACGAAGCCTCCAACGTCAATGCCGAATGCCAGCCTCCGCTCGCCCGGATTGCCGGCGAGCTACGGCTAGGCTCGGCTCGCCGTAGCGACCGGGGCGTTCCGCGGTCGCGAAGGCGGCCGAGTGCCGCATGCCAAAGGGACTGCACTCGAGACCGTCAGTGAACGGCAGTCGTCGACGACGCGCGCCCCAGCGCTCGCGCGATCATCTGCGTGAGCCGGGCCTCTTCGATGTCAAACGGGCCCGCGACGGCCGCCCCCGTCGGGATCTCGATGGCGATGACGACCTGGCCTTCCGAGGGCTCGACGATCCAGGAGAAGCCGCGCAGCGTCACCTCGCGCGGCGGCGCGTCCGGGTTCCTGGCGCGGTCGATCGCCGTCAGAATCGTCTTCAGGACCTCCCGCGTCTCGGCCTCCGACCAACTCGACGGATCGGCGGGATGGGAGGCGCGCTCGGTCACCGCACGATCCGTGTCGCGGAGAACGATCTCTATGCTGAACGTCATTCTCTCTTTGCCGTGGGGCCCCACCCCCACGGCCTGCCACGGCTCGCTTGCGCTAGCCGCGCCGATTGCAGCACCGTTCCGGTCTCCTGGCCTCCGATCCCTGGCCTCTGGCCTCACGGGAAGCACGACCGCATCCCTCGGGTCCTCTCTCGGCAAGACCCCGCCAATCGCAAGCCCCGGCGGCAGATCCGCGGGCATGTCCTTCGCGCTGTGGACGGCGATGTCGACCGCGCGACCCAGGAGCGCCTCCTCAATCTCCCTCACGAACAGGCGCTTGCCGCCCTCAGCCGACAGCGGAATGTCGAGCGATTCGCGTCCGTCCGCGGTGATCCGTGGCTGAAGCCGATCCCCGCTCGTCCTGAAAATCACGATCTCGCACGGTCCGTGGCCGGCGGCGGTGAGCGCTTCGGCGACGGCCTGCGCCTGCCACAACGCGAGCCGGCTACCGCGCGTCCCGATCCGCATCAGCCTCCATCCCCGCGGTCAGCGCAAAGAGCCGCGAGAGCGCATCCGCCCAGGCGTCGATCGTTCGCTGATCAGGCGCCGACTTCAACTGCTCGGTCGGCGTCAGCAGCAGCTTCTCGATGATGAGCCGCGTGACGTCGTCTACGCGCGCCCGCGCCTCCGGGCTCATCCCGGCCAGCTTCGGCTCGAGCCGCTTCAGCTCGGCGCGCCTGATGTCCTCGAAGCGTTGCCGCAGCGCGACGACGGTCGGCACGGCGTTGCGGGAACGCAGCCAGACGACGAACTTCTCGACCTCGTCGGCGACGATCGCGTCCGCGCGCTCGATCTGATTGCCGCGCTGCGTCAGGCTCTCGCTGACGATCGCCTGCAGGTCGTCGATGTTGTACAGGAAGACCTGCTCCAGCTCGCCCGCCGCCGCCTCGACGTCGCGCGGGACGGCGATGTCCATGATGAAGAGCGGACGGTTGCGCCGCGACCGCATGACCGCCTGCACGCGCTCGAGCGTGAGCACGGGCTCCGCGGCGCCGGTTGCGGTGACGACGACGTCGGCGCGCTCGAGCACGCGGCCGATCTCCGACCAGGGAACCGTCGA
>JBOGJB010000057.1:0-4563 GCA_050745085.1 Vicinamibacterales bacterium | reverse complement strand
CCTTCAGGCCGGCCGTTCGTTACAGCGTGTCGGGCTCTCCGCGACCCAGAACCCGGTCGAAGAGGTCGCGCGATTCCTGGTCGGCACCGAACGGGCCGAGTGCGCCATCGTGGACGAGGGACATCGGCGCGAGATGGACCTCGGGCTGGAGATCCCTCGGTCGGCGCTCGAAGCGGTCATGTCGAATGAGGTGTGGGAGGAGTACTACGACCGTCTGACCGCGCTGATTGCGGCGCACCGCACCACGCTGGTGTTCGTGAACACGCGGCGGATGGCGGAGCGGCTGGCGCGACATTTGAGCGAGCGGCTTGGCGACGAGGCGGTGACCGCGCACCACGGCAGCCTCTCGAAGGAGCGGCGGCTCGACGCGGAAGCCAGGCTGAAGGCCGGACAGCTCAAGGCGCTCATCGCGACCGCTTCGCTCGAGCTGGGCATCGACATCGGCTACGTGGACCTGGTCTGCCAGATCGGATCGCCTCACCGAATCGCGACCTTCCTGCAGCGCGTCGGACGATCGGGGCACACGATCTCCGGCCTCCCGAAAGGACGGCTCTTCCCGGTCTCGCGCGACGACCTGGTCGAGTGCGCGGCGCTCGTGCGCTCGGTCCGGCGCGGCGAGCTCGATCGGATCGTCTCGTATGACGCGCCGCTGGACGTCCTGGCGCAGCAGATCGTCGCCGAGTCCGCCTCCCGTGAATATGAAGAGGACGAGCTGTTCGCACTGGTGCGCCGGGCGTGGCCCTATCGCGCTCTGGAGCGGCGCGACTTCGATGCGGTCGTGCAGATGACGGCGGACGGGTTCGCGACGCGAAGGGGCCGCCGGAGCGCGCTCGTCCATCGGGACGAAGTGAACGCGAGGCTCCGCGGGCGCCGCGGGGCGCGCCTCCTTGCCATCACATCAGGCGGCGCCATTCCGGAGGTCGCCGACTACCGCGTCGTTCTCGAGCCGGAAGACACGTTCATCGGCACGGTGAACGAGGACTTCGCGATCGAGAGCATGGCGGGCGACATCTTCCAGCTCGGCAACGCGTCGTGGCAGATCCTGCAGGTCGGCCCGGGCGTCGTCCGCGTGTCCGACGCGAAGGGAGCGCCGCCGACGATCCCGTTCTGGTTCGGTGAAGCGCCGGCGCGGAGCGACGAGCTGTCGCGCGCAGTGAGCGATCTGCGCGCCGACGTCGATCGCGCGCTGGAGAAGGGGACGGTCACCTTTTTACAAGCAACGAAAAAAGGTGACTGTCCCCTTTCTGTGTGGCTGGCCGGCGAGACCGGCATCTCCCTCGCTGCCGCCGAGCAGGCGATCGCGTATCTGGCAGAGGGACGCCGCGCGCTCGGTGTGCTGCCGACGCAGGACACGCTCGTGCTCGAGCGGTTCTTCGACGAGTCGGGCGGCATGCAGCTCGTGCTGCACGCTCCGTTCGGCAGCCGCGTCAACCGGGCCTGGGGCCTCGCGCTGCGCAAGCGCTTCTGCCGGCAGTTCAACTTCGAGCTGCAGGCGGCGGCCACCGAGGACGCGCTCCTGCTCTCGCTCGGTCCGCAGCATTCGTTCCCGCTCGCCGACGTGTTTCGGTACCTCCACCCCGCGACCGCGCGCGACGTGCTCGTGCAGGCGTTTCTCGACGCGCCCGTCTTCCAGACACGCTGGCGCTGGAACACGGCCATCTCGCTCGCCGTGCCGCGCAACCGCAACGGCCGGAGGGTGCCGCCGCAGCTGCAGCGCATGCTTGCGGACGACCTGCTGGCCGCGGTTTTTCCGGACGCGGCGGCCTGTCTCGAGAACATCCCGGGCGATCGCGAAATCCCGGACCATCCGCTCGTGAGCCAGACGGTGCGCGATTGCCTGGAAGAGGCGATGGACTTCGAGTCGCTCGCCGCCGTGCTCGAGCGCATCCATCGTGGAGGGGTGCGCTGCGTGTCGCGCGACACGCCCGAGCCATCGCCGCTGTCGCACGAGATTCTGAACGCCCGACCCTATGCGTTCCTGGACGATGCCCCGCTCGAGGAGCGGCGGACGCAGGCCGTGTACGCGCGCCGAGCGGGCGAGTCGTCATCGGCGGGGGACCTGGGTGCGCTCGACGGCGGAGCGATCGGGCGCGTGCGCGACGAAGCGCGGCCCGAGCCGCGCGACGCCGACGAGCTGCACGACGCGCTGCTGACGGCTGGAATCCTGACGATGGAGGAGGGAGCTGGCATCGGGCGCGAGCTGTTCGATCATCTCGTCGCCGAGCGCCGTGTGGCTGTGGCGCAACCCGGACCGGTGTGGATCTGCGCGGAACGGCTACTCGAGCTGCTGGCGATTCATCCCGGCGCAGCAATCGACCCGGCGGTGGCGCCGCCCCCGGCGCGCGCGTCCCGCGCCTGGACCCGCGACGAGGCGATCGTTGAGCTCCTGCGCGCCAGGCTCACGCCGGCGGGGCCGGTGACCGCCGCGGCGCTGGCGCGACCGCTCTCGATCGGCGAGGCTGATGCCACAACGGCCCTGCAGACGCTCGAAGCGGAAGGCGTCGTCCTGCGCGGGTTCTTTACGCCCGGGACCCGTGAGCTCGAGTGGTGCGATCGCCGGCTGCTGGCGCGCATTCATCGATACACGCTCAACCGCCTGCGCGCCGAGATCGAGCCGGTCAGTTCGGCCGACTTCATGCGGTTTCTCTTCGTGTGGCAGCACGTCGACGGGCCGTCGCGGCTGAGCGGCGTCGATGGTCTGCGCGCGATTGTCGCCGAGCTCGACGGCTTCGAGCTGCCGGCGCGCGCGTGGGAGCGTGCCGTGCTGCCCGCGCGGGTTGATCGCTACGAGCCCTCGATGCTCGACATCCTGTGCCTCACGGGCCAGGTCGGATGGGCACGTCTGTCGGCCGCGCCCGTGCAGCTCGCCGGCGTGACGCCGATCGCGCTGTTTCTTCGCGAGCACGCCGAGGCGTGGCTGACCCTGCGGGCTGACGGCGAGAGCCAGCCGGACGTCGAGTCCCTCGGTCCGCTCGCGCGCCGGGTGCTCGACGTGCTCGAGGCGCGGGGCGCATCCTTCTTCAAGGAGATCGCGGCGGTGTGCGACGCGGAGGAGGGCCCCGTGCGCGACGCGATCGGCGAACTCGTGTCGGCCGGACTCGTCGCCTCGGACGGGTTTGCCGGCCTCCGGGTGATCATCCGTGCTCGACGTCAGGGGGCCACGATCCGCGATCGCGGCGCCGATTCAGCGGGACGTTGGTCGCTGCTAGGTCGTCAGGCCGCACCGCAGGCCCGCGAGGAGGCGATCGAGCTGCAGGCGTGGGCGTTGCTGAGGCGCTACGGCGTAGTCTTTCGTCGACTGCTCGCGCGCGAGACGAACGCGGCGCCGTGGCGCGAGCTGGCGCGGGTCTACCGCAGGCTCGAGGCGCGCGGTGAGGTCCGCGGAGGCCGATTCGTCACAGGAGGCATGTCGGGCGAACAGTTCGCGCTCGGCGACGCTGTGGATCGCCTTCGCGAAGTCCGCCGCACGCCGCCCGACGATCGTTTGATCGCGATCAGCGCCGCCGACCCGCTCAACCTGGCCGGCATCGTCACGCCCGGCGACCGCGTGCGGGCGCTCGGCGCGAGCCGCATGGTCTATCGAAATGGCGTACCGATCGCCACGATGGAAGGCGATTACGTGCGGCCCCTCGCCGAGATCGAGCCGTCACTGGCCGGAGACGTCGCGACGGCGCTGGCCGGCCGGCGCGTGCCGCCGGTACTGAGCGGGTTCGTCGGACGGGTCTGAGGCAGCAACTGTCAGTGCCTTGGGAGAGTAATCGCGGGATCTCGTGACCTCCTTAGAGCGTGTCGCGAAGCGTCGGACAGACCCGCGGCGCGGCATGCCGGCTGCCGCCGCCGGGAGCCGGCGCCGGGAACGCGCGCGCCGCTCGCTACCCTTCCGCTCGCGCGTCGACTATCGGGTTTTCCGAGCTTGGCCCGACCACGGCCTGCACCGGCATGGGTTGTCCGAGCGTCACGGATCGTGGTCGCGGAAGTCGACGCGGAATCCTCGCTTGCGCGCGTTCCGGCTACGCACTGCAGCGGCGCCGCTCCCACTGCGGCGTCAGCCGGCACGCCGCGCCGCTTGGTCGCGACGCGGAGCGATCGGCGCCGCGTGGGGCCGTCGGAGCGGGCCGGATCAGCGAAGGCGTAAAACGGCGCCGAGCGAGATTTCCGCGCCGGTCTGCCCCGCAAGGGGCCCGAATGTCGCGAGCAAGCTGGGTGCCGCCCGTTCAGAAAGTGGGGCTGCCGCAACCACCCTGACCGGCGCGCGGCGCCAGGGCTGCGAGCGGAGGTGCCGTTTTCCGGCCCGCGGAGGATTCGGACCCGCGCGGTGCCGATCGCTCCGCGATCGCCAGCACTATCGAATCGATTCATCATCTCCATCTCACCGCGTGATAACGAAACGATCATCGACATCATGCGGAGATTCTATGAATCGATCCGGGGCGCGCTCGCTATCATGCGCTCGCGGTGCTTGCGTCGATTCCTCCGCTCTATCGCCCCGAGCTCGAGCGTGACGCCTGCGGCGTCGGACTGGTCGCCGACGCGCGCGGGCGTCGCAGTCACGCGGTCGTCGAG
>JBOGJB010000056.1:0-21469 GCA_050745085.1 Vicinamibacterales bacterium | reverse complement strand
CGACTGGCCGGCACGGCCGTCCTGCTTGAGCGCGGCGCCGCCGGCCCGCCCGCTGCTGGCCTGAAGCGCGGGGATCGCGCCGAAGAGCAGCGCGACCAGCAGCGTGACTCCCGCGGTGAAGGCCAGCACCGAAGGCTCCAGCCGTACGACCGCCGCGCGCGGCATGTGTTCGATCAGAAGCGCCGGCAGCGACTCGACCGTCCACAGCGCGGCGACGAGACCGAGGCCTCCACCCATCATCGCGAGGACCGCGCTTTCGATCAGGAGCTGGCGCAGGATCCTCCCCCGCGTCGCCCCCAGCGCGGACCGGGTGGCGATCTCGCGCGCGCGGCCAGCGGTCCGCGCGAGCAGCAGGTTCGCCGCGTTCGCGCACGTGATGAGCAGCAGCAGGCCAACCGCCGCCAGCGCGCCGACGAGCACGGGACGGACGTCACCGACGATCGTCTCGCGCAGCGGCGTGTAGTCAAACCGAATGCCGGTATTCGTCTCGGGATATGCGCGCGCGAGCGACGCCGCAACCGCGTCGGCCTCCTGCTGCGCCGCGGCCAGCGGCACGCCGGGCCGCAGCCGCGCGACGTGGCGGAAGATGCGAAGCGTGCGGCTCGCTTCGCCCGGTCCGAGCCCCAGCTCCATCGGCGTCCAGATCTCGAAGCGGGGTCCTGAGGGCAGCTGGAACTCCGGCGGCATTACACCGATCACGGAGTATGCGCGTCCACTGAGCCGCAGCGATCGTCCCAGCACACCGGGCGCTCCGCCGAAGCGCCGCTGCCAATAGCCGTGCGAGAGCACGACCACCGGCTGCCGCGCCGTCGCCGGTGTGATCGAAGCGCCCAGAAGCGGCGCCACGTCGAGCATCGGGAAGAAGGAGCCGCTCACCTGCGCGCCGAGAATCTGCTCCGGTTCTCCCTCGCCGGTGACATTCCACAGATTCGACGCCCACAACGACGAGGCTTCGAAGGAGCGGACCCCGGCGGACAGGTCTTCGTAGTCGGGCATCGACATGCGGCCGACCACGATCCGTTCCGACCCGAGGTACGGAAGAGGTTTGAGCAGCAGGGCGTGCATCACGCTAAACACCGCGGTGTTGGCGCCGATGCCGAGCGCGAGGGTCCCGATCGCGACGAGCGCGAAGGCCGGCTGGCGGCGGAGGAGCCGGAGCGCGATGCGAAGGTCGTTCAGCATAGTCTCGGGTGCATAGCGAAACCGATACCAGGCTCGGTCGGAATGCGCCCGCGAAAACGGCGCGTTCATGCAGCGGTTTTCGTCCGGCGCCGCCTGACTGTGCGAATGCGGGACCGTGGCCGCGCGAAACCGGACAACCGCGCTGCGTCGCTCGCCATCGGCGTCGGCGCCAACACAGCCACCTTCAGCGATCGCTTGGAACGGCCGCCGCCGAGTAGAGCTCGACCCGTTCGAGCGTCAGCCGTACGTCGGCATTGACGTAGAAGCGATACTCGAGATCGTCGACCGGCTCCCGCAATTCGAAGTCGATCTGCGCCAGTCTGCGCTGGGCATCCGTACCGGGCGTGGGCACCGGTTTCCGATCGAGACGCTGCTCGGGCCCGTCCCACACTTCGACGAATCCAAGCTGGCCGGAAGGGGCCGATTCGACGGTTCCTATCCAGCGTGCCCGGTAGGAGCCCTTCTTGAGCGGAATCCGTGGACCATATTCGAGATAGCCGGCGCGCCCGGTCGTGCGCAGCGTGCCGGCGACAGGGTTGCGCTCGCCGACGTCAGTCAGAAACCTCTCATTGTCCGCGCGGATGGACAACTCGACGGGCCGACGCCTTTCGTACATCTCATGCAGGTTCCGGGAGCGCCCTCCGTTCAGCGCCCAGATGTCGCGCAGTCGTCCGAGCCGAAGGACCGGTCCGCGCGTGACGTTGCGCAGGCGATCGTAGTACTCGTGCAGAAGCGGATCGGTGAGCAGATTCTCGCCGCGATCGCACGACTCGCGATATCCCTCAGGGATATCGCGAAAGTAATGACTCGCGTAGAACTCGAAGTACAGCCGCGGCGAAACAGGCAGCCGCGCGAGCAGCGGATCGGCGAGCGCATTGCGGTCGATCAGAAACTTCGTCGGGCCCGCATACAGGCCGTAGAAACCGATGCTGCCCAGGGTGGTGACCTTCTCGGGACCATTCCGAAAGCTGAGGCCCTCGCGGACCCACACGAAATCCGGCAGGTCCCTGAAGGGGCTGAAAAACAGTATGTTCGTCCCGCGATGGTAGTGTCCGCGCTCGTCCTTGATGCCGTTCTGCGTGCGCCACGGCCAGGCGGCGTCGTATGCGGCCGTCGTCTTGATGGGCACGATCGGCATCAGCAGGTTGTAGATGAGGAGCGCGCCGGCGGTCCAGAGTGCAGCCGTCGCTTCCAGTTCCACCATAACGGTCATCAACGCCACAAGAAACGGCATGGCGAAGAAACGTCCGCTCATGAAATCGCCGCCGATCCAGACCGTGTACGCAACGAACAGCGCAGCCGAAATCGCCGCTCGCCTCGGCGCGCCCCAAGCCCGCCAGGCGAGCATCATCGACAGTCCGATGGTACCCAGCGTGATCGGATCGTGGCTGACGCTGTTCAGCAGGTAGGCGACTCCCTGTCGCACCATCAGGAAGCGCGGGATGCCATTCGCCACCTTCGCGTAGTAGGTGTTCGGCAGCGGAAATCCGTAATACAGCGTCGCGAACGCGAGCCAGAGCACCGCCGGCGCGAGGCCGACGATCACGGGGCGGAGCGATCGAGCGCCGCGCGCGCGAAGGCTTTGAAGCACCATCTCGCCTGCAGGCACGGCGTAGAGCAGGATCGCATCGGGCCGGCTCAAGAAACCGAGCGAGGCGAGCAGCACAAACCCACGAAGCTCCTTGTCGGTCAGCGACGTCCCGAACGGCCGGTCCAGATACCGCGTGAAAAAAACGATCAGCAGCAGGTAGCTGAGGGGGTACTCGAGACCCGACGAGGTGTAGTCCACGAACGCTTTGGAGGTGAGGAGCCAGGCCACGAGCAAGACCGCGCGCGGCACGCTCCTCGCCCAGCGGACGAGCAGCGCGATCGCCGCGATCCCGAGCGCCCATGAAAGAGCCGTCACGGTGAAGAAGAATTCCCGAGTGATCGCGTGCACGGCGGCGACGACGAACATCCAGAGTGGATGCGTATACGCCTGCACCCGTTCGTCCGGGTTGAACGTCAGACCGTATCCGTGCACGAAGTTCCACACCACGCGGAACGTGATATAGGCGTCGTCGCCGAGCCAGGAGTTCGCGAGGAACACGTAGCTGAACAGCAGAAACAGCGTCGCGCGCGCGAGTCGCACGCCCGCGGCGTCCTGGAGGAATTCGATCTTCGTGGAAGCCACGTGCGAAATCACGACTTTACGATGAAGCCTAAGCCGATTAAAATCAAGTAGTTCATGCCATTCCTCACGTCGAGCGCCACGCGTTCCAGTACGGCCATGCGTGTCGTCCTCTTCTCGGGAGGGCGCGGCTCCGGAGTTCTGTCGAAGCAGCTCGTCAACGATCCACGCATTCAGCTCACCCTCGCCATCAACGGGTACGACGATGGCGCGTCGACCGGCGAAGTCCGGCGGTTCCTCGGCGACAGCCTGGGGCCGTCGGACTATCGCAAGAACGCCTCGAGGCTCGCCTTGGAGCTCGGAAGCTGTCCAGCCTCGCTCGTCGAGCTGCTCGACACGCGATTGCCGGAAGGAGTCTTCCCGGATGCCGCCCTCGCGACCCTCCGCCGGCTTTCAGCCGGCGTGCCGACGGTCTCTTCACGGCTCGAAGCGTTCATTCACGAGCTGACGACATCGGGACGCTCGTTCGATTTCTCCGACTGCAGCGTGGGGAATCTCGTCTTTGCGGGGTCGTTTGTGATGTCCGGGCGGAACTTCAACGCGGCGGTCGACGACTATTGTGGTCTTCTTGCGCTGCCGCTGGGGCTCATCGAAAACGTCACCGACGGGACCAACGCCTATCTGGTCGCAATTGCCGCCGACGAGACCGTGCTTGGCAGCGAGGAAGAAATCGTTGGCGCGGCAGGCTCGAATCGAATCAAAGACATCTACCTCATCGATCGGGCATTATCCGATCAGGATCGCGCGCGCCTCGCAACGGGTGGCCCCGACCGCGCCGCGACCCTGTTCGAGAGCCACCAGGTGGTTGTCGGCCTGAATGCACGGCTGGCGGCTCGCCTGGCCGAAGCGGATCTCATCATCTACGCCCCGGGCACGCAGCATTCGAGTCTCTTCCCTTCGTATCTGACCCCGGGGCTCAGCCGCGCAATCGCGAGAAATCTCCGCGCCATCAAGCTGCTCATCACCAACATTCAGGCCGATGCCGAGATCGCCGGCGGCACCGCCGTCGACATCATCGAACGCGCGCTGTACTACCTCCAGGAAAAGAATACCGTCCGCACGCCGACGCCGTGCCTCATCACGCACTGCATCGTGAACGAGCCTGGCAAAGCGGAAACATCCGTCCCGTATGTGCCGCTCGGTCACATCGGCACGCTGGAAGATCCGCGCCTCGTCCGCATCGCGAACTACGAAGACGGCGTGACCGGGCGGCACGATGCGACCAAGATCCTGGGACCGTTTATTCAGTCGTTTCTCCAGCGCCGGAGTGTTCAGAGAATTGCAGTACTGCTGCACGACGCCGGGTCGCTTCAAAAAGTGGTCCAGAGCATTCTGGAGATGGTTCGCGGTGGGATCGCCGATCTGCCCGTCGACGTCACCGTGTTCTACGAGGGGGAACCGCTCGACGCCGCGTTCGTCAGCTCGCTGCCGGTTCGCGTACGCGCGCTCCAGCCTTCGATGGACGCCGGCACGGAAGAGCAGTTCCGCCGCGCCATTGCCGACGCGGCATTCGATTATGTGGTGCTGTTCGAATCCTCGGGGATGTATCGCGGCGAGGACGTTGTCGGACTCGCGTCGCACCTCACCGCCGGGCGGCTGGATGCGGTCTGGGGAAGCCGGCGCCTCTCGGTGCGCGATATCCAGGAGTCGTATCGGCTGCGCTACCGCCACAAGGCGCTTCTCGGGGCGATCAGCTACGTAGGGAGCCACCTCCTCAGCCTGTCCTGCTTGGTTCTATACGGACGATACATCTCGGACACCCTGTCGGCGGTCCGCGCCGTGCGCGCGGCTGACGCTATCCGAATCGAGCTGCCGCTCACGCACAAGCGCGCGAACCACCATCTGCTCGGTCGACTGCTCAGGCGGCGGGCCGAGATCCTCGAGATTCCGGTCCAGTTCTTCCCGATTTCGCCGGAGCGGGTAAAGCGCACGAGTGCGCTCGAAGGGCTGCAGTCGCTCGGCGCGCTGGTAGGGCAGCGTCTGCGGACGCCACGCGCTCCTCGCATCGAGCCTGAAGCTCCGATCGAGCCGGCCGAAGAGCGGAGGACGAACCCTGTCCCATCACGGTGATCGCCCGACACGGCGGGTGTTGATCATCCCCGCCGCCGGCCTCGGCGCCCGTCTTCGAAGCACACGTCCGAAACCCCTCGTGCCGGTCAACGGCCGCCCGATGCTCGACTGGCTCCTGGCGCTCTACCGCGATGCTGTGGATCGCATCATCGTGATCGTCCACCCGTCGTCTGCCAACGAGATCCGCGCGTACGGCGAAGCCACCGGCGCCGGGCTGCACTACGAGACTCAGCGGACGCCCACGGGCATGCTCGACGCCATTCTGCTCGGTCGGCGCCATATGGCCACGTGCGACGCGGCGCACGTGTGGATCACCTGGTGCGATCAGGTCGCGGTTCACCCCCGGACCGTCGAGCGATTGGCGGCGCTGTCCGACGCGAACCCACAGGCGCCGCTCGTGCTGCCAACGGTCAGACGCGTGGATCCGTACGTTCACCTGGAACGCAACCCGACCGGCCGCATCGTACGCGCGCTGTCTCGCCGCGAAGGTGATTCGCTGCCTCCGCTGGGCGAGTCCGAGATGGGGTTGTTCAGCCTGTCGCGCGATGCCTATCTCGAAGCGCTGCCCGAATTCGCGCGGTCTGTTGAAACGGGTGACGCCACGGGCGAGCGAAACTTTCTCCCGTTCATCCCGTGGGTGGCCGCGCGGGGCGACGTGCTGACGTTTCCGGCGGTGGACGAGGAGGAGGCGGTTGGAATCAATACGCCTGAGGACCTGCGCCACGTCGAGCGATACCTGGAGACGCGCCGCTTGAAGAGGAGCCGGAGTTAGGTGGGTTCCGCGGTGCTCTCGGTTGTGATCCCCGCGTACAACGAGGAGCGGTTCATCGGGACCCTGCTCCGGCAGATCAAGGCTGTGGATTTGTCGTCGTTCGGCGTCGAGAAGGAGCTCATCGTCGTCGACGATTGCTCCACGGATGGCACGGCGGAGATCGTCGCTCGAGAGCCGGGCGTCGTCCTGCACCGCATGCCGCGCAACGGAGGCAAGGGTCGCGCGGTCCGGGCGGGAATCGCCACAGCGACGGGAGACTATCTGATCATCCAGGATGCGGACCTGGAGTATGACCCCCACGACTATGTCCCGATGCTGCGGTCCCTGCTGTCGGGAGAAGCGGACGTTGTCTATGGCAGCCGTTACTTGGCGGCGGGCAAGCATCCCAACCAGTCGTGGGCTGCGTATCTGGGCGGTCGCAGTCTGAGCCTCGTCGCGCTGGCCTGCACGGGCCGGTGTCTCACCGACACCGTGACTGCGCTCAAGCTGTTCAAACGAGCGGAGATCGCGTCGCTGCCGCTCGAGACGACAGGCTTCGAGCTGGACCATGAAATCACCGCACGGATCGTCGCGCGCGGCGCGCGAATCGTCGAGGTGCCGATCCACTACTCGCCGCGAAGCCGGAAAGAAGGGAAGAAGATCGGGTTACGCGACTGGTTCATCGGAACGCGCACGCTCTGGCGCTATCGTCGCGGTTGATCTGCGGATCACTTCACCGCGTAAACGGTGACTTCGGCATTTCTGAACGCGGCCGAGAAGTATTCAGGGTGCGCATCAAACTTCGCGACACCAGGATACGCCAGGCGTTCAATCGCATCCACGTACAGATAGTCGATCCCGAGCTGTTTGGCGATCTGCCACGCCGCGACCGCGTCATCCGACGTGTAGATTTGCCGCACCTGCGCCGACTTCGTGTCGTATTCCGGCACGTGCATCAACGAGATGGGCAGCCCGCCGGCCATCCGCCGCTCCGCGAAGCTCGGGATGAGGCTCCAGGTTTCACGCCCTCGAACCGTCGGCTCTGCTTGCACGATCGCCTCGGCGGGCGTATGCGTACGAATCCAGGCGAGCCCTTCCTGCTCAGCGGGGGTCAGGGCCACGGTCCAATGAAATCCCGGCCCCATCCGTCTGTTGTCGACGTCCTGGGCGTTGTACGCGTCGATGACCGTCGTCGGCAGACCGGCCGCAAGCACGATGAGAACAACCGCGATCGCGAGGCGCCGGAACCCCGCCTGCCACAGTATGATCAAGCCGCGGGCAACCAGTGCCGGGACCAGGACGAAAAACAACTGACCCGTGCGAAATCCAATCCAGAAGAGGTCGACCTCCAGCGTGACGAAATGCATGACCAGCACGGCGAGGATTACTCCGGCGAAAGCCGGCCACACGCGTGAAAACGGGACGCTGCGCACGGTCAACAGGCCGATACCGGCGGGAATCAGAATGGGCCCGAACGACAGGAGGAACGAGGCGATCGGCCGTTGTCGCGCGGGTCCCAACAGGCCAAAACGCAGTACGCTACCGGCACCTTCCGCGACTTGATTGAAGGCGCACCAGCCGACAGCCGCGACTACCGGAAGGACCGCGAGGACGTATGTCAGGACATCCCGGATATCGGCGCGAGTGCGAAGCGCGCCTCCGACCACCGCCACTCCGTAGACCGCAGAAAGCATCACACCGACCAGGGGGTTGAACGTCACCGACAGGGCGAGCGCGAGCCCCGTGAGGGCAACGGCGCCCGGATGGACGCGAACGCCGCCCGTCACCGCGACTGGCATCGAAATCAAGCCGACCGCGAACGCCATCGAATGTTGCGGCGTGTACCACATCGATCGGGGGATGTTGTCGATCCTCAAGCCGCCGAAAGCCCATGCCGTCATCGCATCGATGTTCAGATCGCGGAGCCCGCCGAGAGACCGGCCCCGCCCGAGAAGATCGATGATGCCCTTCCATCCTTCCGCGCTGGCAGCGACGGTGGTCAAGAGCACGGCCACGGCGACGGCGAAACCATGGGCAGGGACTGCCGACCAGGCGGCCAGATAGATCGCGGCGACGAACAGCAACGCCGTGCACAAGGCATTGACTTTCAGCGCCATCTCCACATCGCGGATCGGAGTCTCACCGGCGATCGCCGCCGGCACCAGGAAGTATGTCCAGTAATAGTGGACGGGCTGGGACGCAAGGTACGGATTGCGTGGCGGCTGTGTTCCCTTCATCATCTCCGCGACGAGTGCGGTATGCCAGACGAAGTCGGCGGTGAAGTAGGCGCGGTACAACCGGTTGCCTTCGATGTCCGAGGTTCCGATGCGCGCAAAAGGGGAACCGACCAGCGCCGGCACGAGCAGCAGCACGAGTAGAAGCGCTGACGTATCCGCAGCTCTCCACCGCGGCAGATCGACCAACGGGTTGTCGAGACCGCGCGTCGGTCGAAGGATCCCAACCCAAGTCACCGCGGACAGCCCGGCCCACGCCGCGGCGAAGCCCAGCAACGAGGGCGTTGCCCAGAAGCGCACAGCCCAGATGCCCAATGCCGTGATGCCGTAACCAAGCAGCATCCCCGCTAGCCACCCGGCCGCGTGCCGGCGGCCGAAGAGCAGGAACCCGAGCGGCAGGCCGGGAATCGTCGCCAGCGCAAAGAGAAACAGATAGGCGACCGCGCTTGTGCCGCCGAAGCTCCAGGTCGCCGATGCGACGGCGACCATCAGAACGACGCTGAGCGGTCTCATTCAGTGCGAAGCGCGGTCATCGGATCGATGCCGGTCGCCGGCCCAAGAGCCGCAGCGCGATCCGCAAGTCGTTCAACATGCCAGGTACATTATCATCCCCGCCTGCACACGCTCGCGCAGGACACCGTCCGCGCGTTCGGGCGCAGCCCGGGCTTCACGCTGGCGGCCGTGCTGTCGCTCGCCATCGGCGTCGGCGCCAACACCGCCATCTCAGCGTGGCGAGCGCGCTGCTCTTGCGCCCGCTGCCGTACGCGGATCCTGACCGGCTCGTCATTCTCTGGAACCGCTCGCCTGGCCTCGGCATCGCCGAGGACTGGTTCTCGACCGCGCAGTACTTCGACGTCACGACGGGACATCAGGGCGTCGAGCAGTTCGCGATCGCGTTCGGCGGGAACTACTCGGCGTGCGCCCCGAGCCGACTGATCCGCTGACGTTCGCGGCGATTGCGCTGCTCCTGGCGGTGATTGCGCTCGTGGCCGGCTACGTCCCGGCGAGGCGCGCCGCCCGGATCGACCCGATGGTCTCGCTCCGCAGCGAATAATCGCGAGGTTCGTCGCGAGACAGTCGCCGCGGCACGCCCGCCGCCGTCACCGGCGCGATAAGCCACCTCTTCAGTCAACAACCCTTCTCGGCATCAGGATTGCCCTCGGAGCGACTCCGCCAGCTTGCCTGACAGGAGCCGTCATGGGCGACACCAAAGCCACGCGCCAGAATCTCATCGACATCTCAACGAGGATCTCGGACGCGAGTATCAGGCGATCATCGCCTACGTTGTGTACTCAGAGACGCTGACAGGGGCCGAGTACATGGCGATCACCTCGGAGCTGGAGGTCCACGCCAAAGAAGAGCTGCAGCACGCGTTGACGATCGCGAAGCAGATCGACTACCTCGGAGGCATGCCGACGGCGACCGCCCTGCCGGTCAAGCTGACCGAGGACGCGAAGGAGATGCTGCGCGCGGCTGAGTACGCCATCGCCGAAGACATTCGGGAGCTTCTGCGGCAGGAGCAGGAGCACCAGATCGATCTGGCGAACGCGCTCGGCGAGCACGTGCCCCGACGTGTCCCCGGTCACGGCGTAGGACTTCATCCGATCTGAAATCGCCGGGCGGTGAAGGTGTCGGCGCCGGATCTCGCGTTTGATCACGGAGGCCAAGGAGAGCACGGAGAGAGACAACCGGTCACCGCGTAATCGCGGTCATGCTCGCGGTCGCGGTCATCGCGAGATGCAGGTCTCGCGCGATCGCGGCCGCGACGTCTGCCTGCACGGTGAGGATGTCACGCAGCGGACGATCGTAGGTCTTCGCCCAGAGGTGCTCGTCGGTGTCTGCTTCGATGAGTTGCGCGGTGACGCGCAGACGATCCCCCTGCGTGACCATAGAGCCTTCGACAATGAGATGGACGCCAAGCTCACGGGCGATGTCGGGCAGAGGCTTCCGCTGCCCCTTGTAGTGCATCGAGGAAGTGCACGAAATCACGCGCAGACCGTCAATCTGAGCCAGGTTGGCGATGAGCGCTTCTGTCAGCCCGTCGGCGAAGTAGTCCTGCCGCGAATCGGCAGAGAAATTCTGCATCGGCAGAACGCGAGCGAGTTCTCGCTCGAGTGCCGTCGCAGGGTGACCTGCTCGACCGCCGGCGGTCGCTGCCGCTCGAGAATCCTGTTGAGCTTGGCGGGACAGTGCCTGCGCACGTTCGAGAAAATACAGAGCAAGAAGGACTGTGGCGATGGCGCCGACCAGTTGCGCCACTATCCGGCCACAAACCCGATCCACGCGGACCGAACCTTGTTCTTCTTCTTCTTCTTCCGAGCCTCCGACTCCGCCGTTGGCGGGGCGTCGGCCGGCTTCGGGTCCGTCTGACTGACTTCCGACATTAGTCGACTGCCTCGCAGAGAGCGGCTGTCCGGCGGGCCACGCAAAGCCGCGACCAGCCTTGCAGCCGCGTACACAGCGTGTTTGTGTCCGCTCTCGGAGACTAGCCCGTCTCCTCGAGGGGTCTAATAGTAGGACCTGTCCTGGGCTCGTACAGTTTAGTTCTCTCCAATGAGTCGATTCGCCCCTCAGGGGCCCTTGAACCCGTCGAACCCGTGGAACCTCGTCCTACTCGTACCGAAGAGCGACGAGCGGATCGACGCGCGAGGCGCGGTGCGCGGGCAGGAACGTCGCACCGAGCGCGACGCCCATAAGCACGGCCGACACTGCCGTGAGCGTGATCGGGTCGCCCGGCTGCACGCTTGGGACGAGGCTTGTCAGCAGACGCGTCAACGCGACCGCGCCAAAGAGCCCGAGCGCCAGGCCGACGAGCGAGAGCGTCATCCCCTGCCGCAGCACGAGACGCAGGATGTCGCCGCGCGCCGCGCCGAGCGCCTGGCGGATGCCCATCTCGTGCGTCCGTTGCGAGGCCGTGTACGACACCACGCCGTAGAGCCCGACCGCCGCCAGCGACAGCGCGAGCAGCGCAAACGCCCCGAACAACATCGTGTAGACGCGCGGCTCCGCCATCGATCCTGACAGGACCTCGTCGAGCGTCCGCATCCGCGGGACGGGGACGTTCCGATCGGCTGATTCGGCCATGGCCTTGATCGACGCCGCCAGCGACGTCGGGTCCGCCTCGGTGAGCACGACCAGTGTCAGCCACGGCCAGTCCGGCGTCGGCTGCAGGTAATTGAGGTAGATCTCCGGCCGCGCCGCGGTCCCGAGGCTCATCTGACGCACGTCTCCCACCACGCCGACGATTGTCAGAGCCTGTTTGGCCGGTGCGACCGTGATCTGCTTGCCCAGCGGGTCCTCGCCCGGCCAGAACCGCTCGGCGGCGGTCTCGTTGATGACGATCGCCGCCGGCGCGGCTCCGGAGTCGCCGCCCGTGAACTCGCGTCCCGCCCGCACCGGGATCGCCAGCGTCCGGAAATACCCAGGGCTGACGATGTTGAAGTTCGCGCTGAAGTACCCGCGCGGCGCGGGGGCGGGCTTTCCGACGATCCGGAATCCCAGGGAATCGTAGCCGCCGTTCAGCGGGAGGTTGGCCACGAGCGCCGAGGAGCGCGCGCCCGGCATCGCGCCGACCCGCGAGAGCACGTTCTCGAAAAACCGCAGCCGCTCGGGCGGGTTCTGGAGCTTGCTTGCCGGCAGCCAGAAGCTGACGGTCAGGATGTTCTCGGACGCGAATCCCGGCGACGTGCTGCGCATGACGAGAAAGCTTTTCAGGAGCGCGCCCGCGCCGGCCAGCAGCGCGAGCGCCAGCGCCGTCTCCGTGACGACCAACACGTTGCGGATCCGGCGTCCGCCGGGACCGCCCGTCGTGGTGCGGCTCGACTCGCGCAAGCCCTCGTTCACGTCGGGCGACGCCGCCGCCAGCGCGTGGATGCCGCCGCAGACAATCGACGTCGCGATCGACACCACGAACGTGAAGCCAAGCACCCAGAGATCGGTGTGCGTGCTGTCTATCCGTGGAATCGGAAAGCTGCCCGAGATCAGCGCCGCGAGCAGGGGGGCCGTCCACGTGGCGAGAATGAGCCCCAACGCGCCGCCCGCAAGCGCGATCAGCAGGCTCTCGGTCAGGAGCTGCTGCATCAGCCGCCGGCGGCCCGCGCCGAGCGCCGTCCGGAGGGACAGCTCCTTCTGGCGTGACACGTTGCGCGAAAGCAGCAGGTTCGCGACGTTGGTGCACGCGATGAGGAGCACCGCCGCCACGACGCCGAGGCAGATGAGCAAGCCGGGCCTCGCATCTCCCGCGAGCGCGTCCACGAGCGACATCACGTTCGCGCCGACATACTGATTGGATTTCGGATGGAGCTCCGCAATGCGGCGCGTGATGCCCTCCATCTCCGCCTGGGCCGCGGCGCGCGACACGCCCGGCTTCAGGCGGCCGATCGTGCGCAGGAACCCGTGATTGCGGCTCGGGTCGCGGCCGATCGTCGTGTACACCTGCTCCGGTTCCTGCGGAGAGAACCTGAAGTCCGGCGGCATCACGCCGATCACGGTGTGCGTCTCCTCGTTGATGCGCAGCGTCTGGCCCAGCACGTCCGCGCGTCCACCGAAGTGAAGTTTCCAGGCGCTGTCGCTCAGGAGCACGACGCGGGATCCCGGGTCCGCCTCCTCCGCGCGGAACGTCCGGCCGATCGCGGGCTGGATGCGCAGCGTCTCGAAGAATCCGGGCATGGCCTGAATCGCCGGGACGAGCTCAGCCTGATTGCCGCCGGCGAGCGTCGCGCCGCGAGAAGTAAATGCCGCAAGTCCGTCGAAGCTCTTGCTCTGTGCCCTCCAGTCTTCGACGTCCGGATAGGAGGCGACGTCCTGCGTGTCGCCGTTCTTCGTGTTCGTCGCCCAGACGAGAACCAGACGATCCGATTCCGGAAACGGAAGCGGCCGGAGGAGCACGGCGTTGACGACGCTGAAGATGGCGGCGTTGGCGCCGATGCCGAGGCCGAGCGTGAGCACGGCGATCGCCGTGAACGTGGGATTGCGCCGAAGCATGCGGGCGCCGACGCGAACATCCTGGAGCAGGTGCTCCACGACCGGAATGCCGGCCCGATCGCGGTAGCTCTCTTTCACCTGCTCGACGCCCCCGAGCTTGAGGAGCGCGTGCCGGCGCGCGGCATCCGGCGACATGCCGGCGCGCACGTTGTCCTCGATGTGCATCGCGAGGTGACTCTGAAGCTCCTCCGCGAACTCGCGGTCGCGACGCGCCCTGGTGAACGGACCGGTCAGCCGCAGCAGCAGTGCGCGTACACGTCTCATGAGGAGGCCTCGTCCGAGGAGAAGAACCGCGCGATGATCCCGGTCGTCCGTTCCCAGTCCCGCGCTTCCTTGTCGAGCTGCTGCCGGCCCGCGCGCGTCAGGCGGTAATACTTCGCCTTCCGGTTGTTGTCCGACACGCCCCACGCGGAGGCGATCCAGCCTTCCTGCTCGAGCTTAAGGAGCGCCGGATACAGCGTCCCGTAGTTGACCGACAGCGCGTCGCCGCTCGTCTGCTCGATGCGGCGCGCGATGCCGTAGCCGTGGATCGGCCCAAGCGTATCCAGCGTTTTCAGAATCATCAGGGCAAGCGTGCCCTGCCAGACTTCCTGCTTGGAGCCCATGTCTCTCCTATTGGATAGCCATAGTAACGATGCCACACTCTTCTATGGCTTGGCAATAGGAGCCCGCGAAAGGAGTTCGATCTGGAGCCTGAGCGTTCCGGTCGGCTGCTCGCGCGTGTAGGCCTGCAGATAGAGTCGACCGGCGTGTAAATCTTCTCGCGCGCGGAAGCCGAGTGCGAGTGATCCGCGTCCGGCGAGCCGGCCAGGCTCCACGACCCTGGCCAGAATGCCGCCCGTCTTGCCTTGTTCGCCGCGGTGCAGGGCCACCAGACGGACGTCCTCCGCGCGGAGCCCCGCCAGTTCCACGTCGTATAGCAGCTCCGCCGTGACGGGCTCGTAGGTGACGCGCGCGCGCAAGGACGAAGGCGGCGACGTGACAATGCCCATGTCGAGGCTCGTCGCTCCGGGCGCCTGACCGGCGACGAGCGCTGGGGTGCTGAACGGCGCCCTTCGAAGCTTCGCCAGCTGCTCCCAGGCGTACGCGGTCTTCAGCAGCTCCGCCTCGCTGAACTCGCGGCCGAGCAGTTCCATCCCGATGGGGAGGCCGTCGTCCGTGAAGCCTGCCGGCAGGCCGAGCGCCGGCAACCCCGAGTTGGAGCTCAGGCTGCAGTTGGTCCCCGGCTGCGGCTCGCCGATGCGCGCCGGCTTGCGGCGCATCGTCGGATAGACGAGCGCCGCCAGGCGGTGCTCGTCCATGGCTGCCACCACCGCGTTCCGGATCGCGGCGCGTTTGACGAGGGCGCGGCGATAGTCGTCGGTCTCCCGCTTTTCGACGTTGTTGCGGCGATTGAGCGCCGTCGCCATCGAGTCATCGTAGAGGCCGAGCTGGAGAATCTCGGCCAGCGAACGCACGGGCGCGCCGGGCTGCCGCTCGAGGTACTCCGCGAGATCGAACTTGAACTCGGCATCGATCACGCCGCTCCCGCGCAGCAGATCGTCGAGCCCTGGCACCGTGACGTCGATCGGCTCGGCTCCCTCTTTCTTCATTTCGTCGATTGCCTTTCGAACGATCCCGGCCACTTCGCCATCTTCTGGCGCCGTGCCGAACAGGGACGCGAGTACGCCGAGGCGCGCGCCCTTGAGGCCGCCCGGCTTGAGCGCCTCGCCGAAGCTCTTCGGGATTTTTCCCGCGGACACGTTCGTCGCCGGATCCTCGGGATCGGGTCCGACGGTGGCGTCGAGCAGGAGCGCCAGGTCCGCCAAGGTCCGTGCCAGGGGCCCGCCGATGTCCTGCGTATGCGCGAGCGGCACGATGCCCCGGCCGCTCGCGAGGCCGCGCGTGCCCCGCAGGCCGACGAGATTGTTGTGAGACGCCGGGATACGGATCGACCCGCACGTGTCGCTGCCCATCCCGGCCGCCGCGAAGCTCGACGCCACGGCCGCGCCGGTCCCGCCGCTCGATCCGCCCGGATTGCGGGTCAGGTCATATGGGTTGCGCGTCTGACCCGCGATCGAGCTGATCGTGGTGATCCCGGAGGCCAGCTCGTGCATGTTGGTCTTGCCGATTATCACTGCGCCCGCCGCGCGCAGCCGCTCGATCTGGTAGGCGTCCGTCGATGTCTGAAAGGACGCGAGCGCCAGCGAGCCGGCCGCCGTCGGCATGTCCGAGGTTTCGAAGTTGTCTTTCACAACGATCGGGATGCCGTGAAGCGGCCCGCGCATCCCCTTCGTGGCGCGCTCACGGTCGAGCGCATCGGCGACTCGAACCGCCTGTTGATTGAGGGACACCATCGCATTCAGCGCCGGACCGTGGCGGTCGTACGCGGCGATGCGGGCCAGGTAGAGCTCGACCAGCCGGCGCGACGTCAGGCTCCCCGCGCGCATAGTGTCCTGAAGCTCGGCAATCGTCTTCTCGACGACGTTGAAATCGGATCCGGTAGCGGCTGGCCCGGGACGTGGGCCTGGATCCTGGCCGGCATTCGAAAAAGGCAGAAGCAGGCAGAGCAGCACCAGCGCATGGAACAGTAGCTTCATGCGCAAGGTTATATACCGCCCGGCGCGCGAAGCGGGGGGCCGTGGCCTTATCATGGTGTCATGATGAAGAACCTTGTCGCGCTGGCGTTCGTGCTCGCCTGGTCGGGCCAGGAAAGTCGCACGCAGGAGCTTCCGCCGATTCGCAACTTCCTGCAGGTGACGCCGGAGTTCTGCACGGGCGGTCAGCCGCGGTTCGAGCACATGGCGAAACTGAAGGCGGACGGCGTGAAGGCGGTCTTGAACCTGCGCCAGCCCAGCGAGCATCGCGCGGAGGAAGAGCAGGCCGCGGCCGAGCAGGCGGGCCTGAAGTACTTCAACATCCCGGTGTCGACGGGCGACCCGAAGGACGAGCAGGCAGACGAGTTTCTCCGGCTGACCGACGATCAGGCGAACCGGCCGATGTTCATCCACTGCACGGCGGCGGTCCGCGTCGGTGCGTTCTGGATGATTCGCCGCGCGCTGCGCGACGGGTGGACGATCGACGCTGCGCGCGACGAGGCAAGGAAGGTCGGGCTCACCACGGCCCCGCACCTCGAAGAGTTCGCCCGCGGGTACATCGAGCGACACAAGAAGTAGACGGGGTGTTAATGCCGGATGCCGGATGCCGGATGCCGGATGCCGAATGCCGAATGCCCAAAGCCCAAAATGCCGAATGCCCGATGCCCAAGGCTGGCGCCGTCGACATGGAATGCCGAAGGCTCGCAGTCTAGCCGGCTAGGATGGCAGATGCGATGACATTCGATCTCGACCGCTCGACGCGCATTCTCGAACGTACGCCCGCCGTCCTCGACGCGCTCCTTCGCGATCTGCCTGTGGAGTGGACACACGGGAATGAAGGACCGGAGACCTGGAGCCCGTACGACGTCGTGGGTCACCTGATTCACGGCGAGCGCACCGACTGGATGGTGCGCGCGAACATCATGCTGAGCGAGTCAGCCGACAAGAGGTTCGTCCCGTTCGATCGATCGGCGCATCTCGCGATGGACCCGACCGAGCCGCTTGCGGCGCGGCTCGCCGAGTTCGCGGCGCTGCGCGCGGCGAACCTGAAGGCGCTGGCCGCGCTCAATCTCACCGACCGTGACATGGTCAAGACGGGCGTGCACCCCGCGTTCGGCACGGTGACGCTCGGCCAGCTGTTGTGCACCTGGGTCGCGCACGATCTCGATCACATCGTGCAGATCTCCAGGGTGATGGCGAAGCAGCTCACCGACGATGTGGGGCCGTGGGTGGAGTACCTGCGGGTCCTGCGCTGATCACGACAGGGAAGATCAGCCGAGCGTCGAGAGCTTCTGTGAAATCCCTGGTTACCGCGCGGCAAAGCCCGGAAGCAGCCGCTTGGCACGGCTCAGGAGCTGGGTCACGCGGCCGGCCAGAGTGGCGGCGCTCAGCCGTTCCTGCCACTCGAGGAGACCCTGCTCGTGGAAGGCGACGCAGAGATAGGACGCACCGGCGCGCGGCCCCTCGATCCTCCACTCGAGCCGTTTACCGTCGGGGGTAATCGACGGACGTTCCGCGTTCTCCTGGAGACGGTCGAGCGCGTATTTCACCAGCGTGCGCTCGCTCGTCAGACGCGGCCACCGAGGCCGCTCGAACACGACCGCCGCCTCGAACGTCATCGGGGTGACGATCTCCGTGACGGCGGCGCCCGTCCGACCCTCGCCGCGGTACTCCGCGAAGATCGCGGCCTGCTTGTACATCGTCGGCGGCACCCAGGTGTCCTGATGGGTGTAGAGCGCATACGGGATGATTTCAGCCCGCGGCTGCCAGAAGATGACGACGCTTCCGTCCTTGCGATCCTCGCGCGCCACCTGCATCGCATCCGGCGAGTCGTACGCGAGGTGCTCGAGGCGCTCTCCCGGGCCGACGGAGTACGTGTCGAAGAGGTCGCGCTCGCCAGGGGGCTCGAGGAACACCAGCGTCTTCTTGACCGTGATTCGCGCGCGCCAGTCGGTCTCGATGTAAATCGTGCGGACCTGTTCAGCGCACACAACGCCGCGGAATGGCAGCTGGATGCCGCAGCGTCGAGCCAGCTTCCGAAACGCCCGTTCGATCATGGAAACGGGCGGGACGGAGCAAGAGCCGGGCCACCGGTCGACGCGCGAATCCGGGGGTTTCCGCGCGCCGCGCCCGATCAGCCCGAACGATTCTGTAAGGCTGGAGACGAAGCCGCCGCTTCAGCCCGCGTCAGCGGCAGCGAGACAGTGAACACCGCGCCAAGCCCGTCCCCCTCGCTCTCGGCCGTGACCTCGCCGCCGTGCAGCTCGACGAGGTGACGGACGATCGAGAGGCCGAGACCGAGGCCGCCGTGGGTGCGCGTCACCGCTCCCTCGGCCTGCCGGAAGCGGTCGAAGACGTACGGCAGGAATTCGCGGCTGATGCCGATGCCCGTGTCGCGCACCTCCAGGAGGAGCCGGCCCTCGTACTCCCGCACCTCGATCGAGACGCGGCCGCCGTCGGGCGTGAACTTGATCGCGTTCGCGACCAGGTTCCACACGACCTGCTGCAGCCGCGCCGGATCGCACCGGATCGGACGCTCGGCAGGCCAGGGACGGACGTCCAGCCGGATGCGCTTGGCATCGGCCGCCGGACGGAGCGCCTCGACCGCCGCCTCGATCACGCCGGACATCAGCGACTCGCGCGGCTCGAGCCGCAGCTTTCCCGTGACGATGCGCGAGATGTCGAGCAGATCCTCGATGAGCTGCGCCTGCAGCCGCGAGTTGCGCTCGATGATCTCGATGGCGCGCGCGGTGCTGGCGCTGTCGAGCGTCCCGCCGGACAGCAGCCGCGCCCAGCCGAGGATCGCGTTGAGCGGCGTGCGCAGCTCGTGCGACAGCGTGGCGAGGAACTCGTCCTTCGCCCGGTTCGCGGCCTGGGCCTCTTCGCGCGCCGCCTTCTCTCGTTCGAGCGCCTGGCGCCGCGCCCGCTCGGCGCCGGCCATCGTGACCGCGTAGCGCAAGCTCCGCACGAGGCGGTCCGGGCCGAGCGTCTGCTTCGACAGATAGTCGACCGCGCCCGCCTTCATCAGCTCCACCGCGATCTCCTCGTCACCCTGGCCGGTCAGGATGACGATCGGCGTGGCAATGTCGGCGGCGCGGACCGCACGGAGGAGCTCCAGCCCGTCGACGCCGGGCAGCAGGTAGTCGATAAGGATGCAGTCGTATTCCCGCCCAGCCAGCAGCCGAAGCCCGTCGGCCGCCGTCGCGGCCTCGTCGAGCGTGGCCTGCACGCTCGCGCCGTGCAGGGCGCGTGCGACGGCCCGTCGGTCGATCGCGTCGTCGTCAATGACCAGGATCCGCATGGCCGGATCACGGGAACTCGACGAGCGACCAGTACTTGTTGAGCGTCGCCATCACCTCGGCGAAGTCGACGAAGGTCACGGGCTTCACCAGATAGCCCGCGACGTTGAGGTTGTAGGCCTCGACTTTGTCCTTCTCGTCGGTGGAGGTCGTCAGGACGACGACCGGGATGAGGTTGAGGTGCGGGTCGGTGCGCAAGTGGCGGAGGAACTCGACGCCGTTCATGCGCGGCATGTTCAGGTCGAGCAGCACGATCCGCCGTTCTTCCGGCACCTGCCCGTTGCGGAGCATCTGCAGCGCCTCGACGCCGTTCGGGGCGACGTGGAGCGGGTTGATGATTCTGTTCTTCTCGAACGCGCGCCGGACGTTCATCACGTCCACCGCGTCGTCCTCCACGAGGAGAATGTTGAGCATCCGCCCGTCGGGCAGGGTCACGCGGCGTCCTCGCGAGGCAGGTGCTTCGGCCACAGGAAGCTGAACGTCGAGCCCTCACCGGGAGCGGACTCCAGGCGGACGCGGCCGCCGCGCGCCTCGACGGTCTTCTTCACGATGGAGAGGCCGATGCCGGTTCCCTCGACTTCGTCGCGCGGCGCGAGCGCCTGGAAGATCACCCAGATTTTCTGGTGGTACTCTGCCGGGATCCCCGGACCGTTGTCGGCGACGAAGAAGTCGTAGAACATGCCGGTGTCGTGGACTCCGATCTCGATTCGGGCGCCATCGCCCCGCGCGTACTTGATCGCGTTTCCGATCAGATTCATGAACACCCGCTGCAGCCCGAGCCGATCGGTGACCATCGTCGGCATCCCGGGCTTGATGACGAGTGTCGTGGAGGGGGGCGGGGCCAGCAGGTCGATGACCTCGCCGACGAGCCGGCCGACGTTCACCGTGTCCGGCCGGCCGGGAAGCCGGCCGGCGCGCGAGAATTGGAGGATGCCGTCGATGAGCGACTCCATGCGGTGCATGCGCCCGCGCAGCATCTCGAGCATCTCGCGGGTCTCGTCGCGCAGGCTTGGCTGAAGGTCTTCTTCGATCCACTGCGCGAGGTTGGCGATGCCGCGGAGCGGCGCCTTCAGGTCGTGCGATGCGATGTACGCGAACTGATCGAGTTCGGCGTTGCTGATCTCGAGCCGCCGCCGCTCGGCCGCCACCTCCGCCAGCGCCCGGTCGCGCGCCGTCTCCGCCTGCTTGCGCTCGACGCCGAGCGCCACGGTGATCCCCGCCGCTTCGAGCCCGCGAAACTCCTGATCGCTCAACGGACGCTTCGCGAATAGCCCGAGCACGCCGACCAGCTCCTCTCCGACGATGAGCGGGAAACCGGCGAACGCGACGATCCCCTCGCGTTCCGCCCACTCCTGGTCGCCGACCCTCGGATCGCCGACGACGTGATTCGTCAGGTACGCCTGGCGCTCTTCCGCGATCTCCCCAATCTTGAATTGCCCGAGCGGCACGCGGCTGTGCGGTCCGTCGACGTGGGTGTACATGCCGGCGCTCGCCTGCAGCTCGAGGACGCGTCGCGATTGGTCGAGCGTCCAGATGCGGGCGAATGCCGCGTCCGTGTGCTCGACGATCGCCCTCGCGCAGTGCTGCAGCATCTCGCGAATCGTCGCGCTGCGCGTCAGCGCGAGGCCGATGTCGGCGTTGAGCGCGGCGTGGCGGATCTGCCCGCGGCCGGCCTCGACCGCGACGCGCAGCCGCTCCTCGCTGTGCCGCAGCGCATCGCGGATCTGCGCGTGATGGATCGCCACCGACGCGAGCTGCGCGATTTCGTGAACGATCTCCTCGTCCAGTGGAGTAAACGGTCCGCCGGGCTTTCCCGACAGACGGATTGCGCCCACGACGCGCCCGGTGTGGTCGGTCATCGCCTGATGGAGATCCCCGGCGCCGACCGGCTCAGCCGTGTCCGACAGGATCACGGACGCGCGTCGGGCGCCGAGCAGCTCGCGTGCGTGCTCGGCGACGATCTCGAGGATCGCGTTCACCGACAGCGCCGGGTCGAGCACGGCGACGGCCGCACGCGCGACACCCCGTACCAGCGGCAATGACGTGGACGCGGACGCGGGCACGGTCACGGCAGTTTTGGACGGCATCAAATGACCCGGCGGCATAACAGAGCTGTACTGATAGCTTTCGACGGGCAAGGATTCCGTATCGAAGCCCGACACTTCCCCTCTCCGCCCACGGGGCAAGTACCGTCAGAGCAAGGG
>JBOGJB010000055.1:0-5135 GCA_050745085.1 Vicinamibacterales bacterium | reverse complement strand
CGCCAGCACCATGCGGCCGGCGCGAAGCGCCGCGCGGATCGCCTCGGCCGCGGCGACGATCGGCCCGAGATCACCTGCGCGCACGCGCTCGTGCGCGGCGATCGCCCCCGCCAGTGCCGCCGCGACGGCGTCGCGGTCCCCTCCGGCCGCCATCAGCGCTTCCGTTCGGCGCGGACGTTCGCCGCGAACTGCTCGGGCGAGAGCTGCAGCGGCGCGTGCGTTTTCACCGCCATCCGGATCTGCACCGGATAGTCCTTGCGCAGCGGGTAGCCCTCCCAGTCCTCCGGCATCAGAATCCGGCGCAGGTCCGGATGGCCGTCGAAGAGGATGCCGAACAGATCGAAGACTTCGCGCTCGGCCCAGCCGGCGGAAGGCCAGACAGGGGCGACCGAAGGCAGGCGCGGATCGTCCCCGGGCACGCGCACTTTCAGCCGAAGCCGTTTCTTCGATGGCGGGCCGGAGAGACCCGCCCGGCCGGCAGCGTCGAGGCCTTCAAGACCGAGCGACGCAAGGATATAGACCACTTCAAACCGCGGCTCGCGCGGGTACCAGTCGACGGCGGTGACGTCGGCGAGAAACTGAAAGCGGAGATCGGGGCGATCGCGCAGCGCGCGGCACACCTCGACGAGCGCCTCGCGCGCGACGAAGATCGTCGGCTGGTCGCTCGAGGCACCGGCCTCGGCGCGCGCCGAGGGCATGGCTTCGCGGATGACGTCGACCAGGGCCTGCGTGTCCATCGCGCGTGGGCTTTGATCCGTGGTGATCTGTGGCTCCGATCAGGCGCTCATCCGCTGCCGATCGATCTTCTTCTGGAGCTGCACGATCCCGTGGATGAGCGACTCGGGGCGCGGCGGGCAGCCGGGGACGAAGACGTCGACCGGCACGACCTGGTCGACGCCCTGGACGATCGCGTAGTTGTCGAACACGCCGCCGACCGACGCGCACGCCCCCATCGAAATGACCCACTTGGGCTCGGGCATCTGGTCGTAGATGCGGCGGAGGACCGGCGCCATCTTCCGCGACAGCCGGCCGGCGACGATCATCAGGTCGGACTGACGCGGGGATCCGCGGAAGACCTCGGCGCCGAAGCGCGCGATGTCGTAGCGCGACGCGGACATCGCCATCATCTCGATCGCGCAGCACGCGAGGCCGAACGTTACCGGCCAAATCGAGGACCGGCGCGCCCACTGCACCATCTTCTCGACCGTGGTCGTCAGGACGGGAATCTCGGGTTCAGACATCAGCCTTGTCCTGGCCCCAATCCAGCACGCCCTTCCGCCAGACGTAGACATAGCCGGAGAGCAGGAGGCCGAAGAACACCACGACCTGGAAGTAGCCGGCCCAGCGGAGGTCGCGCAGCGCCATCGCCCACGGATAGAGGAACGCGACCTCGATGTCGAAGAGGAGAAAGATCATCGCCACGAGGTAGAACTTGACCGAGTGGCGCTCGCGGGCGTCGCCGACCGGCGGCATGCCGCACTCGTAGGGGGCGAGCTTCTCCGGCGTGGGCTTGTTCGGGCCAACGAGGCGCGACAGCAGGACCGACCCGGTGCCGAACGCGGCGCCGAGCAGGATCATGAGAAGGATCGGGAGCCAGCCCTGCATGGCTTGTGGGGAACTCCGTCGACGGCGGGGACGCCTGTTCAACGATCGCCGCGTCGGGCGCTCGAGCCGTTCTCACTTGCGTGTAGCGCCCGGCCGTCCGGGTTTGCGATGGACCTTTGCAAACATGCGGCTCTTGGCTGCTACAGGATGGTGAGAACGGCTCTCGTCACACCCGCGCGGCCGGCAGTCAAGGGTTCATGCTAGTCAACGGATCGCCGCAAAGTCAATCGGCCCAAAGCCGCAGATGGACGCAGATCGACGCAGATCGGGCGGGAGGAGGGCCCTGTGATAGGCTCGTTTCTTGCGCATCCGCCTGAACGGCGAGCCGCACGACCTCGCGGCGCCGCTCACCGTGGCCGCGCTCCTCGAGCAGCTCGGCATCGACCCCCGCCGCGTCGCCGTCGAGCACAACCTCACCGTTGTCAAGCGCGCGGATTACGACAAGACGATGATAGAGGAGGCGGATGAGGTCGAGATCGTGAACTTCGTGGGGGGCGGAGCTCAATGCTGAATGCTGATGGTCGAGTGCTGAATTCGGTGCCGGGTGCCTCGCTTGAGCGCGCCGAGCGCCAGCGAGGCGTGGTAGGCGCCCGGGGTGGGGCCCCGGCGCGAACAGAGAGATGACTGACAACCTGGAAATCGCCGGCCGGACCTTCCGCTCGCGCCTGATCGTCGGCACAGGCAAGTACTCGTCCTTCGCGGTGATGGCTCAGGCGCACGAGGCCTCCGGCGCCGAGATGGTGACGGTCGCCGTCCGGCGCGTGAACCTCAGCGACCGGTCGAAGGAGTCCCTGCTCGACTACGTCGACCTGAAGAAGTTCTTCCTCTTGCCCAACACCGCGGGCTGCTACACCGCGGACGAGGCAATCCGCACCGCGCGGCTCGCGCGCGAAGCGGGGCTGTCGAACTGGGTCAAGCTCGAGGTCATCGGCGACGAGCGGACGCTCTTTCCCGACAACGAGGCGCTCCTGGAGGCCACCCGCGTGCTCGTGGCCGAAGGCTTCGTCGTCCTGCCTTACACGAGCGACGACCCGATCGTCTGCCGCAAGCTCGAGGAGGCCGGGGCGGCGGCGGTCATGCCGCTGGCGGCGCCGATCGGCTCCGGGTTGGGAGTGCAGAACGCGAACAACCTGCGGATCATCCGCGAGCAGACGCGCGTCCCGCTCATCGTCGACGCAGGCGTCGGCACGGCGTCGGACGCCGCGATCGCGATGGAGCTTGGGGCCGACGGCGTGCTGATGAACACGGCCATCGCCGGCGCGCAGGACCCGGTCGCGATGGCGCGCGCGATGCGGCTCGCCGTGGAGGCGGGGCGGCTCGCCTACCGCGCGGGGCGGATCCCCAAAAAGATGCACGCGTCTGCCAGCAGCCCCGTCGAAGGAATGATCGCACGGTGAGGTCCGGACGTTGGCATCAGCGCGCCGAGCGACAGCGAACAGCCCTGAGCCCGAGCGAGGCGCGAAGTCGCCGAGCGAGCGCGAGCGGGGGTGGGGCCCCAGCGCTTCGCGCATCGACGATGGATGATCGGCTGATGGATGATCGGTCGGGCCAGCGCGGCGAGCGAAGCGAGCCGTGGCAGGTCGTGGGGGTGGGGCCCCGGCGCTTTGCGCATCGACGATGGGTGATTCTCTGATGGACGATCGGTCGGGTCAGCGCGCCGAGCGACAGCGAGGCGTGGTAGGCGCTGGGGGTGGGGCCCCAGCGCAAAGCAGAGAATGACGATTCCGGGCGGGACCGACCGGCTCGAGCGCGATCGCGCAGAGGCGGACCGGCGGTATCACGAGGTCTTCGCCGCGCTCGACCGGGTCGTGGCCGCAGAAGGAGCCGCGGCGTCGGCGGCCGAGCGGCTCGCGACGTTCCAGTCCCTGTTGATTCAGTTCCTCCAGCAGATCACGCCCTACATCGACTCGAAGCTGCGGGTGGTCGAGCAGCGCGCGGCGGATGCGTCGATGACGGCGACGATGGCCCAGCGCGCGAGCCAGCGCGCCGAACGGGCGCTCGACGCGGCCGCACCAGGCACCCAGCCACCTCGAGCAGCCGTAGCACCCGTAGCACCCATAGCACCTGGAGCAACCGATCCCTCCTACTTAGCCTTCGAGGATTGTTTTCGCGGATCCGAGACGGAGATTCGCGCCCGTCAGGCCGACTACGTGAAGCTGTTTTCAGGCGCGGGTGACGTGGTGGATGCCGGCTGCGGGCGGGGGGAGTTTCTTTCGCTGCTCAAAGAGGCGGGCATCTCCGCGCGCGGGGTCGATTTGAATGCAGAGATGGTGAAGGTCTGCCGCGGGCGCGGGGTCTCGGCCGATCACGCCGACGTGGTGACGTATCTCGAGGGGCTGGCGGACGACAGCGTCGGCGGCCTGTTCGCGGCGCAGGTGGTCGAGCACCTGCCGCCGGATCGCCTGCTGGCGTTCCTGCGCGCGGCCGGTCGCGTTCTGCGTCCAGGCGCGCGGCTCGTGCTCGAGACGATCAACCCGTCCTGCTGGGTGGCGTTTTTCGACAGCTTCCTGCGCGACCTGACGCATGCGCGGCCGCTCCACCCGGACACGCTGAAGTTTCTCGTCCTGGCGAGCGGCTTCAGCGACGCCGAGGTGCGCTTCCGCACGCCCATTCCGGAGGAGGATCGGCTGCGTCGCCTCGCGCCGGTCGCCGATCCCCCGCCGTCGGCGCCGCCCGAGGCGCGCCGGCTCGCCGAGCTCGTCTCCGCCTTCAACCTGAACATGGAGCGGCTGAACGACCGGCTGTTCACGCACCTCGACTACGCGGTCGTCGCCCGGCGCGGCTAACGCACGTACTCCCACTGCACGGCCAGACGCGGCCGGGGTTGGACGGCCGACGCCGACGTCACGTCCACTTCCAGCACGAATCGCTTGTTCTCGCCGGGCACGGAGACGACCTCCGTCAGGCGCTGGTCTCCGCGCAGCGTCCGGCGAACGACTCTTCTGCCATCGATCGAAATCTCCGTGCCGACCGGACGCTCTTCGCTGGCTGAATCACTCCAGAGTCTCAGCTGCAGCGAGCGCGTCAGCGCCCGCGGGACGAGAACGGCATAATCCTGGACCCACACGTGTTGGCTGCCTTCCTCTCTGACGAATCCGTAGCTGTAATCGAAATCGAACCGCGCGGCCCGAAACGGGACCCGGAGATCGTGGAGGCTCGAGTACAGAGTTGCTGCCGTGTGGACGGCAACGATCGCTACAATGAGGGCGGGTGTGGCACGACCCTTCAGGGTCGTCGTGGCAGGCGCCCAGCCGGTTCGTGACGGTCGCGGAGAGGGTGGGTCGGGCGGGACGCCGAGCACTTGCATGAGCCAGAATGCGAAGGTCCAGAACGTCAGGATGATGGCCGGGTGCTGCGCGGGCATGCCAACGAGGGAGGCGACCGCGAGCCCAGCCAGCGCGCCGCGCAGGGCGTTCGCGGGGATGGAGTTCTCGAGTGTCGGTCGAGTGCGGACGATCGTGATCACAAACAGCCCGACGAAGGCGAGCCAACCGACGCTGCCGACAACGCCCACCTCCGCCATCTGATGG
>JBOGJB010000054.1:0-4759 GCA_050745085.1 Vicinamibacterales bacterium | reverse complement strand
GCGCGTACTCGCTCATCGCGCTCGCGCGCGGCGCCGCGCCGCTGATGGAGCGCCGGGGCGGCGGCAGCATCGTCACGCTGACGTATCTGGGCAGCCAGCGCGTTTTCACGAACTACAACGTGATGGGGGTCGCCAAGGCCGCGCTCGAAGCGACCGTCCGCTACCTTGCGTCGGAGCTCGGCGCTCTGAACATCCGCGTCAACGCGATCTCGGCCGGGCCGATCAAGACGCTCGCCGCCTCGGGCATATCCGGGTTCACGAGCATCCTTCAGCACTACCGGGACCGCGCGCCGCTCAAGCGCACGATCGACGCGAGCGAGGTCGCGGACGCCGCGATGTTTCTAATCGGCCCCGCCGGGCGGGCCATCACGGCTGAGGTACTGATGGTCGACGCCGGCTACCACGCCATAGGCATTTAGCTTGCACCGGCTTCTGCCGGAGGCAAGCTGATGTACAGAAGCCGTACAACGGGCGCGCTGGTCCTCGCGCTCGCACTCATGGTTACCGTGTTCGCCGCCGCGTGCGGCAAATCGATTGGCGAGACGATCGACGACGCCGGCATCACCGCTCAGGTGAAGACCGCGCTGCTTAATGATCCTGATGTCGGCGGCCTGCGCATCGACGTCGACACGAGCAAGGGGCTGGTCACGCTGTCCGGCGTGGTCAAGTCGAAGAACGAGGAAGCGAAAGCCATATCGATCGCGCGCAAGGTCGATGGCGTCAGGGACGTGAAGTCAACGCTGCAGGTCAGTCCCTAGCTACCAGGTTTCCATCCTGATCCGCGAGCTGGCGACGCCGAGGGCGGTGAGGATGGGCGGCACCTCCACGAGCATCGACGGGGGGCCACAGATGAAGCACAACGTTGCCGGGTCGGTGACGAGCGGCGCGAGCCTCGGCTGACCGACCCGGCCGCGCTCGCCTCGCCAGCGTGGCGGCGCCTCGCGCGTCGCCCTCAGCTCGAGCCTAATGCGTCCCGCGCGCGCCAGCCGGCGCAGCTCTGCGCCGTACGCGAAGTCACTCGGCGTGCGGGCGCTGTACGAGACCGCGAACTCACCGGCAACGCGCGACAGGATCGCGTGTCGCAGCATCGATCGCAGCGGCGCGATGCCGGTGCCGCCGGCGATGAACAGGAACCGCCGCTCCGCCGGCTTCGCCGGAAAGACGAACGACCCGAAGGGTCCCACCGCTTCGATCCGCTGCCCCCGCGCCAGCCCGCGGAGATGTGGTCCCGGGTCGCCGGCCGCGTCCACCTTCATCAAAAACTCGAGCACGCCCGTCCGCACCGCTTCTTCCGGGGCGGACGCGACCGAGTAGGGGAGTCGCAGCTCCAGCCCAGCGGCGCCGAGGAGCACCGCCTGGCCCGCCCGGAACTCGAACGGCTGACCGTCGAGCGCGAGGCGAACGACGCGGGTGCCGGGGGTCGCCGTGCGGACGCCCACGATGCGCAGGGTGAGCGTTCCACCCACGGGCTTGATCCTAGGAGAATTCTGGATTCAGAATCCAGAAGCCAGAGGGCAGAAACCAGGAGCATCGGATACTGCCGGTAGGTCGGATCAGCGCGCCGACCCTTCGACAGGCCCAGGGTCGCCCTGAGCTTCGCCGAAGGGCGAGCGTAAGCGAGCAGGAAAGAAAGTGGTAGGCGCTGGGGGTGGGGCCCCAGCGCGAATCAAGAGATGAAACGCCTGCGAGGCATTCTGCTTAGAACGGCCTACACGCGCCCGGTGGCAGTCGCGATCGGCGCGGCGCTCGTGGCGCCGGCGGCGTTGGTCTGGTTACGGGACTTCGCGTGGGAATCGACGCTGACCGACGGCCTCGCGCTCATCTCGGGTGCGACTGGCGTCGCGTTCATCATCGCCGGCTTTCAGAGACGCCGGGGTGACTGGATCGAGTAAGAATCCTGGATTCTGA
The DNA here is from genome assembly GCA_050745085.1 of Vicinamibacterales bacterium. Lineage (GTDB taxonomy): Bacteria > Acidobacteriota > Vicinamibacteria > Vicinamibacterales > 2-12-FULL-66-21 > DATAEE01. The sequence continues at coordinate 2,851 of JBOGJB010000054.1, read as the reverse complement.
ATTCTGGATTCTGCTCAGAGTACCCCAGCAGCCGCGCGCTGCAGTTCGATTTCGCTCGGCTCTGGGAACGCGAAGAGCGGCTTGAGATCCCCCTCGTGCAGGGTGCGCGCGGCGGCGGCGCGACGCTTGCGCCCGGTCTTGTCCTGGTACATCCGGCTGTCGGCCGTCGCGAGCAGTGTTTCGTACGACTCCCCGTCCTGCGGGAACACCGCGCAGCCGACGCTGATGCCGAGCGTGAGCTTCTTGCCCGGCCGGGCCTCGAAGTAGACTTCGTCGATCGCCCGCTGCAGCTCGAGCCGCTTCCGGTCCGCCTCGTCGGTCCCGCAGCCCGACAGGACTACGATGAACTCGTCGCCCGCGTAGCGGACGCAGATGTCGTACGGCCGGATCGCGGCGCGGAGCACGCGCGCCACTTCGCAGAGCGCCCGGTCCCCCACGTGGTGGCCGTGGTTGTCGTTGATCTCTTTGAAGTGGTCGAGGTCCATGACGAGCAGCGAGACCTCGGACTTCAGCCGCTCGGCGCGCGCCAGCTCGCGGCTCAGGTGCATGAACAGGAAGCGCGTGTTCGGCAGGCCCGTCAGCGGATCGGTGAGCGAATCCTCCTGCGTCTGCTCGAACACGATCGAATTGTTGATGACCGCCGACGCCTGCTCCGACACGCGGTCGAGCAGCCGGCGGTGGTCTTCGCGGTAGAACGCCGCGTCCGTGTGGTACACCGAGATCGTCCCGATGAACCGCTCGTTGAAGACGAGCGGGCAGACGAGTGCCGACTGCAGGCCGGTCGCCAGGTGCGCGAGGCCCGCCGCTTCGAGGTCGGCGCTCGGCCGCGCGTTGACGAGCGGACGGCGGTTGCGCGCTACCCAGCCGGTCAGCCCCTCGCCGCTGTGGACCGTGACCTGCTGCACGACTTCGGCGTCGACGCCGGTGGCGAACCGGCAGCGTAGCGAGTCGGTTTCCTCGTCGTGAAGAAACAACGCGCAGCACGAGAACGGCACCAGGTTGCTGAGCTTCGCCGAGATCAGCGCCATCGTGTCGGCGACGCCGAGGCTCGTGCCCATCGCCTGCGCGATCTCGTAGAGGGCGTAGATCTCGCGGTGTGCGAGCGCGATGTCCTCGAACACGTTCTTGCGCGGAAGCTCGAGCGAGAGCCCAGTCGCGGGCCGGCCGACGTCCGACGGCTTGTCGTCGATCGTGATGCGCCGCATCGCGGCCTGGCCCTGCTCGAGCGTCGCCGCCTCGGCCTGTAGTCGCGGCAGCATCTCGACGAACCGTCCGACGATGACCGGGTCGAGTCCCTTGCCCGCCTCCTGCTGCAGCAGGCCGACGGCAGCATCGAAGCTCATCGCCTTGTGGTACGGCCGCTCCGCCATCAGCGCGTCGAAGTAATCGACCACCGACAGGATGCGCGCGCCAAGCGGGATGTCCGTCCCCTTCTGGCCCGCGGGATAGCCCTTCCCATCCCACCGCTCGTGGTGGCAGAGGATGAGCGGCGCCACCGGGTACGGGAACGGCACGGCGCTGATGATGTCGGCGCCGACCTTCGGGTGAGCCCGGATCTTCTGGAACTCCTCCTGCGTCAGCGGCCCCGGCTTCGACAGGATGTGCTCGGGCACGGCCAGCTTTCCGATGTCGTGGAGCAGCGCGGCCGTTTTGACCCCCTGGATCTCGGTCTCGGACATCCCCATCGACTTCGCCAGCTCGGCGGCATAGAGCTGCACGCGGCGGATGTGCGTCTGCGACGTCTGGTCCTTCGCGTCAATCGCGAGCGCCAGCGCCTCGATCGTCGCGAGGTGCAGGTCCGAGATCTCCTGGACGTGCCGCTGCTCGTCCTCGATGCGTCCGAGGTAGACCTTGTACGTGCGGTACGTCAGATACAGCGGTGCGGCCGCGAGCGGCGCCAGCCACACCCGCGACTGCTCGACCATCCAAGTCGCCCCGGCCGCCGCCAGCGCCCCCACGAAGTAGCTCGGTGCGCTCCACAGGAAGTTCTCGTTCCAGACCTTGACCACCGACTGTCTGGTCGACAACCCGATTGCCGTTGCGACGGTGAGTGTGTTCACGATGAAGTAGGTCGTGGCCGCCGCGACGAGCGGTTTCGCCAGCGAGGCGAGGTGCGGGTTGCCAGGCGTTCCGCCGAGCATCACGTACGCCGCACCAGCAGCCTTCACCGTGATCACCAGGCACCCCATGCTGAACATCGTCTTGTACAGCGGGTTGCGTTCCTTGATGCGGAACGTGCACTGGCTGTACGCGCTGGCTGCTGCCACCATCATCGTTTCGTTGGGGCCGAGGAGAAGCAGCGCGGCGAAGTCGACCGCGTACGAGACCGACATCGTGGAACCGCCGCGCGCCAGCGGCAGCTTCACCTTGAAAACGGAGGTCAGCGACGAAACGAGGACCAGGAGCAGGAACAACCAGACGCTTGGCGACGCGACGGTCCGTACCGGCAGGAACACGGCCATCATCACGCCGCCGCCCAGGATCACGGCGCTGACGAAGACCCGCGCAGGTATGGGAAGCTCCTTCACTGGAACCTCCCCGGATCCACGGGCCAGCCGTTCCTGACAATCGGCAGCACCGGAGGATCGATGCGTCGCGCATCGCTGCGGCCGTTCGCGTTCTCGAGGGTCCACGGCGAGGCGCTGCACGGAGCCTCGACCGACGCGCACAAGGTGCCCCACACCACCGCGTCGCCTGAGGGTGTCCGGCTGGCACCCCAGATCAGTCCGGGTTCCCAGGCGTTGGCCTCGGCCATGAGCACGCCCCCGAAGGCCTCGTGGCTGCCCCAGATCAGCTGACGCGACCATCGCACCGGATCGCCGGTATCCGCCCGGGAGACACGGGCTTCGGC
>JBOGJB010000053.1:0-6341 GCA_050745085.1 Vicinamibacterales bacterium | reverse complement strand
GGCCGTGATGGCGCCGCCTCCGGGCAGCGGGTCGAGCGCGGCCGCGAGCAGCAGGATCGCCGCGCTCCCCGCCGACCACGGTCCCAGACACGCGCCGTGAATGCCGCGTGCCGCGATCGCCGCCTGCAGCAGATCGGTCTCGAACCACTCGGCCGCGAAGTCGGCCGCCGCCATCGGCATCCAGCGGAGCAGCCGGAAGCCGTCACGGCGGCCGAGCGCGCGGAACCGGCGTCCGGTCTGCCCGAGCGACCAGAGATCAGACGGCGATGGCCGGTCTATGTCCGGCGGCGGGCGGTCCTGCAGCCGCTCGAGCAGCCGCGCGATCCGCGTGAGCGACGTCTGAAACTCCGGGTAGCGCTGCGCGTCCCGCGGCGAGAACGCCGCGATCGACGTCGCCGTGTGCGACGGGTCGCGCGAGAACGCGATCGCCCGGCCGTCGGGCGACGGCGCCACGAGGTACGGATCCGGCGCGATGAGCGACAGCCCGTGCGACTCGAGCCGCATGTCGCGGGCGACGTCCGGGCGGATCGGGCCGAGCGCGTGCGCGAGGATGGGCGCGCGGAAGCCGGGCGCGATCTCCTCGGTCGCCGCCGCCCCGCCGACGCGCTCGCGACGCTCGAGGATCAAGGGCCGCCGGCCGGCTTTCGCGAGGTAGAACGCGGCGACGAGCCCATTGTGACCACCGCCGATGATGATGACCTGTCGCTCGCTCATGTCAGGAGGCAGGAGGCAGGAGGCAGGAGGTAGGAGGCAGGAGGTGGGTTCATGGTTCGGGTTCACTCACGACACCGGACCCATAAGCGATCGAGTGTACGCTCCCAGAAGGCGCCCGACTTCGTCTACGTCCGCAAAGTTGGGTTGCTTCCAATACTCCAAGTCTCTCGCAAGAATGAAGTAGGAGCGAAGTTCCTCCAGCGAGGCCTGCGCGATGTTCATGACGCGGGCCTTGTCTGTCCGGCTGCGGCGCTTGAACCCCTCGGCGATGTTGGCGGCGACTGAGACCGCCGCCCGACGCATCTGTGCGGTCAGACCGTACAGCTCGTGCTTCGGAAAGTCCGCTGTCGTTCTGTACACGGTCAGCGTCACCGCGTGACTCTTCTGCCAGACGACGAGGTCTTCGAGCGTTCGCGCGGGCGGCCGCGGCTCCATGTTCACTCCTTGAAGAGCGTTTCGCACCAGAACCGAGAACCCAGAACCTCCTCCCGCCTCCTGCCTCCTGCCTCCTACCTCCTATCCCGAAGCATCACCATCGCCGCGTTCCGTCCGGGCGCCGCCATGATTCCACCGCCAGGATGGGTTGCCGACCCGCACATAAAGAGGTTGGAGATCGGCGTTCTGTACTTCGCCCACCCGGGGGCGGGACGCAGGAAGAACAACTGCTCGAGCGTCAGCTCCCCCTGGAAGATATTGCCCTCGGTCAGGCCGAACTCCCGCTCGATGTCGAGCGGCGTCAGCACCTGCCGGTGCAGGATGATGTCCTTCAGGTTCGGCGCGTGCTCCGCGATCGTGTTGACGACGGTGTCGCCGAACGCCTCGCGGTGCTCGTCCCAGCCTCCTTCCTTGAGGTGATACGGCGCGTACTGGACGAAGCAGGACATGACGTGCTTCCCAGGGGGCGCCACCGACGGATCCGTCAGGCTCGGCAGGACGATGTCGATGTACGGGCGGCGCGAGTAACGGCCGTACTTCGCCTGATCGTACGCGCGCTCCATGTAGTCCACGCTCGGCGAGATCGAGACGGCGCCGCGGAGGTGCGGACCTGGCCCGGGCAGGCACGTGAAGTCGGGCAGCGCGTCGAGCGACAGGTTCACCTTGCCGGACGAGCCGCGGTACTTGTACCGCCGGACGTCCTCGACGAACTCGACGGGCAGGTGCTCGGCGCCGACCATCTTGAGGAACGTCAGGTTCGGGTCGACGCTCGACGCCACCGCCCGGGCGCGGATCTCGTCTCCGCTGGCGAGCACGACGCCGATCGCTCGCCCCTCCGCCACCAGGATCTTCGCGACCGGCGTCTCGGTGCGGAGCTCGGCGCCGGCCTCGCGCGCCGCTCCGGCGATCGCGTTCGAGATCGACCCGGTGCCGCCGCGCGACAGCCCCCACGATCGGAACGCGCCGTCGATTTCCCCCATGTAGTGGTGCAGCAGCACGTACGCCGTCCCCGGCGATCGCACCCCGAGGAACGTTCCGATGATCCCGGACGCCGACATCGTGGCCTGGAGCACGTCGGTCTCGAACCACTGGTCGAGAAAATCGACCGCGCTCATCGTCATGAGCTGGACCTGGTTGTAGCGGTCGTCGGGCGGGAGCGCGCGGAAGCGCTTGAGGAGCGACCAGAGGTCGCGAAGCCCGCCCGGCTCGAGACGCGTCGGATCGGGCGGCGTCATGCCGAGGATCGGCTTCACGAACCGCCCCATTTCGATCATCGCCTTCCCGTACTCGTCGTACGCCTCGGCGTCGGTCGGGGAATGGCGCGCGATCTCGCGCCGCGTCTTCGCGTGATCGTTCACGCGCCACAGGTAGTCGCCGTTCGGCATCGGCGTGAACGTGCCGTCGAGCGGCAGGATCTCGAGGCCGTGGCGCGGCAGGTCGAGCTCGCGGATGATTTCCGGCCGCAGGAGCGAGACCACGTACGAGCAGACCGAGTACTTGAAACCGGGATAGATCTCTTCGGTGACGGCCGCGCCGCCGAGGACGTGCCTTCGCTCGAGCACGAGCACCTTCCGTCCCGCGCGTGCGAGGTAGGCCGCGGCGGTGAGGCCGTTGTGGCCGCCGCCAATCACGATCACGTCAAACTGTGGTGAAGCCATGCTGAACGATCGTGCCTCGTGCTTCGTGCCTCGTGCCTCGGGCCGTGCCTCGTGCCCCGTGCCTGGTACGGTGCCTGGTGCCTCGGGCCTGGTGCGATGAGATCAGAGACCGGCGGAGAGTGTCTCGTTGCCGAGGAGACGGGCGTGCATGACGTGGTGCGCGGCGAGCATCGAAGCGTGAGTAGTATACTCCCGCCATGCCCGTCGGCACGCCCTTCCACGAGAGAACCTTCGCGCTCTGCGAGAGCCTGAACTACCGCGAGTGGTCCGGGTACTACACCGTCAGCGCGTACGAGACGCACCACGAGCACGAATACAACGCGATCCGCAACGCGGCGGCGCTCATCGACGTCACGCCGCTCTACAAATACATGGTCACCGGCCGCGACGCGACGCGCTTCGTCGACCGGCTGATTACCCGCGACGTGCGGAAGATGTCCGTGGGACAGGTCCACTACACGCCCTGGTGCGACGAGCGGGGCAAGGTCATCGACGACGGCACGGTGTCGCGGCTGGGGGAGAACAGGTACCGCTGGACGGCGGCCGATCCGAGTCTGCGCTGGTTCCGTCAGAACGCCGCCGGCCTCGACGTCCTGATCGAAGACGTGTCGGAGAAGGTCGCCGCGCTCGCGCTGCAGGGACCGACCTCCGCGGGCCTCCTGCGGGCCGTCGCGGAAGCGGATATCGACAAGTTGAAGTATTTCCGCGTGACGAGCGGCCGCATCGGGCGGGTGGCGGTGGACATCTCGCGCACCGGCTACACCGGCGACCTCGGCTACGAGATCTGGATGGACCGCGCCGACGCGCTCGCGGTCTGGGACGCGCTCGTCGGCGCGGGGGGCGCGTTCGAGATCAAGCCGGCCGGCATGCTCGCGCTCGACGTCGCGCGGATCGAAGCCGGGTTGCTCCTGATCGAAGTCGACTTCTTCAGCAGCAAGAAGGCGCTGATTCCCTCGCAGCTCTACACGCCGCTCGAGATGGGGCTCGGCCGGCTCGTGTCGCTCGACAAGGAGCGCTTCGTCGGCCGCGCGGCGCTCGAGGCGGAAGCGGCCCGCGGTCCCGCGCGTCAAGTCTCAGGCCTCGAGGTGGAATGGGCGGAAGTGGAAGCGATCTACGAGCGCGCCGGGCTGCCCCCGTCGATCGGCGCGACGGCGTCACGCGTCGCCGTACCGGTTTACATCGCCGGCCGCCACGTCGGACGGGCCACCTCGACGACCTGGTCTCCGGTGCTCAAGAAGATGATTGCGCTCGGGACGATCGACGCGGGGTACTACAACCCCGGGACGCGGCTCGAGATGGAAGTGACGGTGGAGGCCGTGCGTCACCGCGTTGCCGCCACCGTCGTCAAAACGCCGTTCTTCAATCCGGGGAGGAAAACGGCGACTCCGCCTCATTAGGGCGGAGGCGGCATTCGGCCACGGAGAGGACGGAGGTCACGGAGAGAGATCACCACGGAGACACGGAGACAACGGAGAATCTTCGGCTCAAGTACGAAGTACGAAGTCCAAAGGCTGAAGTAGTTCGAAGTTCGAACTTACTTCGGCCCTCGAACTTCGAACTTCGTACTTGACCAGTATGTCTCCGTTATCTCCGTGTCTCCGTGTTTATCATTCTCCGTGATCTCCCTGAAGGTTAACGTCGGCGCTTAAGGCCGTTCGACCTCAAACTCCTTCGTCCCGGCTGACTGGCCGTTCAGAAAGACCTCGACCTTGTAGCCGCCCACCGGCCAGCCGTCCGGCTTCGCAATGTGGAATTCCGTCCGCGCTTCGCCGGTCGGCGAGATCGTCTGAGTCGACTCGTCCACGAGCTGGCCGTCAGCAAAGGTCCAGCGTACCTTGAGCTGCGCGCTCGAAGACGAGCCGTCGGTCTTGACCGACGCGTAGATCGTGTCGTTCGGCTTGAACGAGGTTGTGTTGTCGTTGATCGACTTGTCCGCGTTGAGCGAGCGTCCGATGTCGATCGCTTCGACCTCGACGCCGCGTCCTGCGGTGCCGGTCGTGTTGTCGGCGGGGCGGTTGTTGCACGCCGCGACGATCGCTGCCATCGCCAGCGCCGCGCCGGCGGCGAGCCTCTTCCGTGTCTTCCATGCGCGCATGTTCGTCTCTCCTCCTACTGCGGGATCGTGAGCGTCCAGCCTGGTTGGATGAGGTCCGGGTCCTTGATCAGGTCCCGGTTGGCGTCGTAGATCCTGCGCCATTGCTGGGCGTCGCCGTACTCCCGCTTGGCGATTCTGGACAGGCTGTCGCCTTTCTGGACGGTGTACGTTCTCGTCTGCAGCTGAGCCGGTGCGGCTACCTTCCCCGTCGTGCCTTCGGCCCGAGCCGTGGAGGAGCCCCCGGACTGCACGTTGGAGAAGTCCGGCTTCGGTTCCAACTTGTCCTTGAACTTGTCGAAAATGCCCATGCGTACCCCCTCGTGCATGGTGCAAGCATGGGACGTGCCCGACCCAGCCCAAGTACGAGGCTCGAAGTACAAAGGCTGAAGTAAAGTTGGAACTTCGAAGGTGAAACTTCACTTCAGTCTTCGAACTTCGAACTTCGTACTTCGTACTTCGTACTTCGTACTTGAGTTAGCGTCTCAGCATCGCCTCGAGCGCGGGATAATCCACCTTCGCGTTGTGCCGCTTGTCGACGGGTATCGCGTCGACGACAACGACATCGTCGAGGTGTGCCCACTCCAGCCGCTCGACGAGCGATGAGCGCGACACCGGCGCTGCTAGCGGCGTGAGCTCGACGACCAGCGTGCGCTTTGCCCGATGCATGACGAACGCGCTCCGGCGAACGCCGTCCACGTCGCTGGCCGCAGCTTCGACCGCGAACGGATAGAGCGTGCCGCGGCGGTCGTCCACCCGGGCGCTGCAGCGTCCGAGCAGCCAGAGCCGCTGATGATCATCGAAGTAGCCTGCGTCGCCGGTGCGGTGCCAGACGCGCTCCCCGACGCGGATCTTTGTCTCGGCGTCGCCGGCGCCGTCCAGATAACCCGGCAGGACGTGTGGTCCAGCCACGACGATCTCCCCCGTCCGGCCTGCCGGCAGCGCGTCGGCGTCGAATGCCGCCGCGGCGTAGGGTCCGAGCGGCGTGCCCCATCGGTCTGGAAGCACCCGCACGTCGATCGCCGGCACGGGCCGGCCGGCAAGCAGCCCGGCGCCGCGAGCCATCGCCTCGAGATCGCGCTCGCCGATCTCACCGCGCTCCAGATGCGCGATGGGCTCGGCCTCCGTCGAACCGTAGACCGCGCTGACGAGCGCCTGTGGCGCGACCGCGGCAATGCCCTGCAGCGCGTGCGGGAAGACTGGGGCGCCGCCTGTGAAGATGCGCCTCAGGCCCTCGAGCCGCTCGCCGTTTGACGTCAAGTGCGCCGCCAGACGATCGAGCAGCGCCGGCGAGGCGGCCGCGCGCGTCGGCCCTTCGGCTCGAATCTGACGCGTGAGCCGCGCCGGATCGATGGCGCCCGGTCGGCGAAGGTCGACGTCCGGGATCACGCTGGTGACTCCGGAGGCGAGGTTGGCGAGCACGAAGATCGGCAGCGTGGCGA
>JBOGJB010000052.1:0-6164 GCA_050745085.1 Vicinamibacterales bacterium | reverse complement strand
CACTCGCCGGGGCGGACGGGCTGGCCATCGTAACCGAGTGGAACGAATTCCGCGAGCCGGACTTCGCGCGCATGCGGAAGCTGATGCGCGCGCCGGCGATCTTCGACGGGCGCAACCTCTACGCGCTCGATCAGATGAAGGCGCAGGGCTTCTCCTACTATTCAATCGGGCGCTAATGAGCCACGGATCACCGCGAATCGGCCCAGACGGGCAGAGCGTGCTGGTCACCGGCGGCGCCGGCTACGTCGGGAGCCATGCCGTGAAGGCGCTGGTCCGTGCCGGCTGCGCGGTGACCGTGTACGACAACCTGTCGGCCGGGCATCGCGAAGCGGTTGACGCGATCGCGGCCTCCACGCAGACGCGCGTCGGACTCGTCGAAGGGGACATCCGCGACACGGCGCGCGTCCGCGAGGCCATCCGTCAGAGCGGCGCGACCGCCGTCATGCACTTCGCGGCCTGGCTGTCGGTCGGGGACTCGGTCCGGGACCCGGCCGGCTACTATCAGAACAACGTCAGCGGAACGCTGTCTGTCCTCGACGCGATGCGCGCGGAGCGGGTCGGGCGCTTCGTGTTCTCCTCGTCCGCAGCGGTCTTCGGTACCCCCGTCCAGACGCCCGTCGCCGAAGACCATCCCAGGGCGCCCATCAACACGTACGGCGAGACGAAGCTCGCGATCGAGCGCGGGCTGCCGCACTACGAGCGCGCGTACGGGATTCGATCGGTGGCGCTGCGGTACTTCAACGCGGCCGGGGCGGACCCCGACGGCGACCTGGGCGAGGACCACGATCCCGAGATCCATATCATCCCTCTCGCGCTCGCGGCCGCTGAGGGCGGCAGACCCCTGACGGTGTTCGGTGATGACTATTCAACCCCCGACGGCACCTGCCTGCGCGACTACGTCCACGTGACCGATCTCGCGGAGGCGCACGTGCTGGCGCTCGGGGCGCTGGCGTCCGGGGGACCGTCCGGGAGCTACAATCTGGGAAACGGCCGTCCGACCTCGGTGCGCGAGGTCATCGCCGCCGTCGAGCGCGTCACCGGCACACATGTGGCGTGGACGGTCGGAGCCCGGCGCGACGGCGATCCGGCCGTGCTGTTTGCCTCGAGCGACAAGATCCGGCGCGAGCTCGGCTGGCGTCCCCGCTTCGAGAGCATCGACACGATCGTTGAGAGCGCCTGGCGATGGCATTCGCGCCGGCCGTCGGGCTACCGCGGACAGGTGCGAGCCTGATGTCGAGGCTGCGAGGAGTCCTGACCGACCCGCGGCTTTCTGTCGTGATGCCCGTCTACAACGAGCTCGGCACCATCGACGAGATCATCGCGCGCGTGCTGGCTGTCCCGATTCGCACCGAGCTGATCGTCGTCGACGACGGCTCGACCGACGGGACGCGGGATCGGCTCGTCGAGCTGCAACGCGAGCGGGGATTCGTGCTGGTCCTGCAGCCCCGCCACCAGGGTAAGGGAGCTGCGCTTCGCGCCGGCTTCGAGCGGGTGACCGGCGACGTGGTCGTCATCCAGGACGCAGACCTGGAGTACTCCCCAGAGGAGTACCCGCAGCTCATCGAGCTCATCTGCCAGGGGCGCGCAGACGTCGTATACGGGTCGCGGTTCCTCGGGCGGCGCCGCGTGTTCCTGTTCACCCACTACGCGGGCAACCGGCTGCTGACGCTCATCACGAACGTTCTGTACAACACGATCCTGACCGACATGGAGACGTGCTACAAGGCGATGCGCGTCGAGGTGCTCAGGTCGTTCCGCCTCCGGTCGAACGGCTTCGGCATCGAACCGGAGATCACCGCTAAAATCTTCAAGCGCAAGTACCGGGTCTACGAGGTGCCGATCACTTACGACGGCCGGGGATACGAGGACGGCAAGAAGATCACCTGGCGGGACGGTGTCGTCGCGCTTTGGGTGCTCATAAAATATCGGTTCACTGAGTGAACGCATTCCTGCGCCTGCTCCGGTACGCACGGCCGCACCGCGGGCGGTTCGTGGCGGCGCTCGCCGCGATGCTCGTCTACGCCGGCGCGTCGTGGTTGATCGCGGCGCTCATCCAGCCGGTCTTCGACAAGGTCCTTCCGTCCCGTGAGAACCTGGGCCTCGTCGCCAGCCTCATCATCGGCGCGTATCTGCTGAAGGGACTGGGGTCCTACAGCTCGGTGTATCTCATGACGGACGTCGGGCAGCGGGTTGTGCTCGACCTCCGCAACCTGCTGTTCCGTCACATCCTCGGCCAGTCGGCCGGGTTCTTCGCCCGGCGGACGAGCGGCCAGCTCATGTCGCGCGTCACCAACGACGTGGGCCAGGTGCAGCAGGCCGTGTCCGAGACCATCGGCGATCTGATCCGGGAGTCACTGGCGCTGGTGGGGTATGTGGCCATCCTGTTCTGGTACGACGCCCGCCTCGCTATCGTGTGCCTGACCGGCACGCCGCTCGTGCTGTATCCCCTTGTCCGGCTCGGCCAGCGCGTGCGTCGGACGACCCGCCGCAGCCAGCAGGAGCTCGAGAACCTCTCGCATATCACCGCGGAAGCGTTCACCGGCCACCGCATCGTGAAGGCGTTCGGGGCCGAAGGGCAGGAAGCGGAGCGGTTCAATCGCGCGGCGTGGCGGGTCTACCGGACGAACCTGAAGATCACGAGCACGGTCTCGGCGCTCCCCCCGATCATGGAGTTCGTCGGCGGCCTGGCCGTCGTCGCGGCGCTCTGGTACGGCAGCCGCGAGATCGCGAGCCGGCAGCTGACGACTGGCGAATTCGCCGCGTTCCTGTTCGCGGCGTTCATGATGTACGCCCCGATCAAGAAGCTGAGCCGCGTGAACGCCACGCTGAACCAGGCGATCGCCGCCTCGGAGCGCATCTTCGAGATGCTCGACACGCATTCCGAGGTACTCGATCGTCCCGATGCAGCGCCGCTCGCGCCGCTCGCGCAAACGGTCGAGTTCCGCGCCGTCAGCTTCCAGTACGACGACGGTGACGGACGGCAGATTCTGAGGGAGGTGTCGTTCACCGTCGGCGCCGGGCAGGCGGTCGCGATCGTCGGGCTGAGCGGGGCGGGCAAGACAACGCTCGTCAACCTCGTCCCGCGCTTCTTCGACGTCACGGGCGGCGCCATCCTGATCGACGGCGTCGACATCCGGAACGTGACGCTGCGGTCGCTGCGGGCGCAGGTCGGCATCGTCACGCAGGACACCGTCCTGTTCGACGACACGATCGCGCGCAACATCGCCTACGGCGCGCCCCATGCGTCCGAGACCGAGGTCGAAACGGCGGCGCGCGCCGCGCACGCTCACGAGTTCATCGTCACGCAGCCGCGTCGGTACGAGACGCGCATCGGCGAGCGAGGCCAGCGGTTGTCGGGGGGTCAGCGGCAGCGGCTGGCGATTGCGCGGGCGCTCCTCAAGAACCCGCCGATTCTCATCCTGGACGAGGCGACCTCGGCGCTCGATGCCGAGTCGGAGCGCCTGGTGCAGGACGCGCTCGCGCGGCTGATGCAGAACCGCACGTCGTTCGTCATCGCCCATCGGCTGTCGACGGCGCGGCGCGCCGACTTCATCATCGTGCTGGAGCGCGGGCGGATCGTCGAGACCGGGCGCCACGACGAGCTGGTCTCACGGCCCGGCGGGGCGTACGCCAAGCTCCACACCCTGCAATTCGCCGGCACCCGGCGGCAGGCGGCGCCCGCATGATTCGCTCCATGACCGGATTCGCCGCCCTCACGCGCGAGGAGGAACAGGCGACCATCGCCGTCACGCTTCGCGCCGTCAATCACCGTTTCCTTGACCTGCAGGCGCGGCTGCCGGCATCGCTGGCCGACATGGAGTCGCGGCTGCGCGCGATCGTGCAGGAGCGCATCGGCCGGGGCCGGGTGGAGCTGACCGTCAATCTCCAGCTTCGCCGCCAGCCGTCGCTCACCGTCGAGGTCAACGAGCCGCTCATCGACGCGCTCGCCGCGGCGCTGGAGCAGGCGCGCGCGAAAGGGATCGTCACCGGCGCGCTGCAGCCGGGGGACCTGCTCCGCCTGCCGCAGGCGCTGGCGATTCGAGAGAAGACCGGGACCGATGGGGAGGGGGCGACCGAGGACGTCCGACGCGCGGTCGAAGCGGCGGTCACCGGAGCCGTCGAGCAGCTGGACGTCATGCGCGGGCGCGAGGGATCGTTCCTGCGCCAGGATCTCGAGGGGCGCCGCGCCTTGCTCGCCGACTTCGTCGAGCGGATCGCGCAGGCGGCCGAGCGGGGGCGGGAGGCGCTCGAGACGCGGCTCGCCGAACGCGTGCGAGAACTGGGAGGCGAGAGCCTGGTCGAGCCGACCGCGATCGCCCAGGAGATCGTGCGCTTCGTCGCCCGCTCGGACGTCACCGAGGAGATCGTCCGATTTCGAAGCCACCTGGCGCACTGGCAGGTGCTCGCCGACGCGCCGGAGCCCTGCGGCCGCAAGCTGGACTTCCTGATTCAGGAGATGAACCGCGAGGCGAACACGATCGGGTCGAAGGCAGAAGGGGAAGAGGCGCCGCCGATCGTCGTCGCCATGAAAGCAGAGCTCGAGAAGATGCGCGAGCAGATCCAGAATGTCGAGTAGCGCAGGGCCTGCCCCAGGCATCCTGTTCGTCGTCTCAGCCCCGTCCGGAACCGGCAAGACGACGCTGGTGGAGCGACTCGTCCAGAGGGTCCCGAGCCTGACGATGTCCCGGTCCTACACCTCGCGTGCGGCGCGTGCCGGCGAAATGGACGGCGTGGACTATAATTTCATTAGCCGCCAGAAGTTCGAGGAGATGGCCCGCGCCGAGGAGTTCCTGGAGTGGGCCGACGTCTTCGGGAACCTCTACGGGACGGGCGCGTCGGATACGACGCGCTGCCTGGAGCGGGGCCGCGATCTTGTGCTGGTGATCGACGTGCAGGGGACGCGACAGGTCCGGAGCCGGCGGCCGGAGACGGTCGGGATCTTCGTGCTGCCGCCGTCGTTCGAGGTCCTGGAGCGCCGGCTGCGCGGCCGGAGCAAGGACGACGAAGACGCCATCCAGCGGCGGCTGCGCACGGCGCAGGCTGAGGTCGCCGCTTACACCGAATACGACTATGTCGTCGTCAACGATGAACTCGACGGGTGCGTTGAGCGGCTGAAAGGGATCGTCCTGGCCGAGCGGGCGCGTCTGGCGGCGATTCGGCCGGAAGCCGAGCGGATCGTCAAGACGTTTGAACAGGGAGGGCGGACCTCGTAGGTCCGCCATGGAGGGCGGACCTCTCAGGTCCGCCAAGGAGCACAGGTGAAGAAGTCGAGATTCGAAACAGTAGCGGTTGCGGGCGCGCGGGCGCGCCAGTTGCTCGATGGCTGCACGCCGCGCGTGGAGCCTGCCAGCAAGACGGCGAAGACGGCGTTGCGCGAGGTGGCCAGCGGCGCGGTCACAAGGGTTGAGCCAAACGCAAGTACGAAGGGCGAAGGTCGAATGCTGAAGTACAAACCGTGACTACGCTCGCTACTGTTGGCGGGCTGTAGCGAGCGCAGTCATTGAGGAGACGAAGACAGCATGGCTCTTATCGCCTTGGGCGTCACCGGCGGCATCGGCGCCTACAAGGCGGTCGAGATCGCGCGGCTGCTGCAGCAGCGCGGCCACGACGTCGCGGCGGTGATGACGCGCGCGGCGCGGCGGTTCGTCGGTCCGGTTACCTTCGAGGCGATTACACGGCGCCGGGTCAGCACCGATCAATTCGCGCCGGGCGTCAACGCCGATATCGAGCACATCGCGCTCGCGTCGGCGATTGACCTGCTGGTCGTGGCGCCGGCCACGGCGAACATCATCGGCAAGTTCGCCAACGGCATCGCCGACGACTTCCTCAGCTCGCTGTATCTCGCCACGCGCGCGCCGGTCGTCCTCGCGCCGGCGATGAACACGAACATGCTCGCGCACGAGGCCGTGCAGAGGAATCTCGCGGCGCTCGCCGCGCGCGGCGTGCGGTTCGTCGAGCCGGGCGAGGGGTACCTCGCGTGCGGGTGGATCGGCAAGGGCAGACTGGCCGAGCCGTCCGACGTCGCGGCGGCGGCCGACGCCCTCGTGCGCCCCGCGGGCTCGCTCGTCGGGCGCACGATCCTCGTCACGGCCGGCCCGACCTACGAGGACCTCGACCCGGTCCGCTACGTCGGGAACCGATCGAGCGGGCGGATGGGGTACGCC
>JBOGJB010000051.1:0-3916 GCA_050745085.1 Vicinamibacterales bacterium | reverse complement strand
GGTTCGGCCGGCGCGCCTTTTCTTGAAACCGCCTACCGATGCCCGTGACCCTCGCCGCGACTGGCCTTGAACCAATCCGCTGCGAAGAGTGCGAGCGCCGCCAGATCCTCATACAGCCTGGCGCGGTCTATTTCTGGAGCGTCGCCAGTGGCTTCCGCGTCTCGGAGTTCGTAATAGCGGTCCGACTACCCGAGCCCGGCAATCTTGACCGGCTGATGCGCGCATAGTACCTTGACGAGGTTGTGCCGTCCGCGGCGACTCCTCTCAAGCAGACTCCGCTCGCATCGCGTCACCGATCGCTCGGCGCCCGCATGGTCGACTTCGGCGGCTGGGACATGCCCGTCGAGTACACCGGCATCGCCGACGAGCACATGGCCGTGCGTACGCGCGCCGGCCTGTTCGACGTCAGCCACATGGGGGAGATCGAGATCGCCGGCGGCGACGCACTCGCCGCGGTCCAGCGCATCTCCTCTAATGACGCGTCGAAGCTCGCCGTCGGCCAGGCGCAGTACTCCGCGCTCACGACGCCGCAGGGCACCTTCGTAGACGACCTGCTCGTCTATCGGCTGGCGCCCGACCACTTCCTCCTCGTCGTGAACGCCGGCAACATCGAGAAGGACTCCCGCTGGATCGCGGCGCAGATCAAGCCGGCCGGCGACGCCGTCGCGGTCAACAACAGCGCCCGCTACGCGCTCGTGGCCCTTCAGGGTCCGCTCGCGCGCGAGATCCTGCAGCCGCTGACCGGCATAGACCTCGCGGGCATCAAGTACTACTGGTTTGCGACGGGCGAGGTCGCGTCGATCCGTTCGACCGTCTCGCGGACCGGCTACACCGGCGAGGACGGCTTCGAGATCTTCGTCCCGCCCGCGATGGCCGAGCGCCTGTGGGACCACATCCTGCAGTCGAGCCGCGGCCGCGCCGCGGGCCTCGTCCCGTGCGGTCTCGGCGCGCGCGACACGCTGCGGCTGGAGGCCGCGATGCGCCTCTACGGCAACGACATCGACGAGACGACGTCGGTCCTCGAAGCGGACCTCGGATGGATCGTCGGCTGGAACAAGACCGACTTCCTCGGCGCCGACGTGCTGCGCCGGCAGAAGGCCGAGGGCGTCGCGCGGAGGATCGTGGGGTTCGAGATGGAAGACCGCGGCATCGCGCGGCACGGCTACGACGTGTTCCTCGATGGCGCCAAAGCGGGCGTCGTGACGAGCGGGACCCAGACGCCGTTCGTGAAGAAGGCGATCGGCATGGCGTACGTGCCGGCCGATCGGACGGCCCCAGGCACCGAGATCGAGATCGACATCCGCGGCCGCCGCACGCGCGCGCGCATCGTACCGCTGCCGTTCTACA
Source organism: Vicinamibacterales bacterium (assembly GCA_050745085.1). Classification (GTDB taxonomy): domain Bacteria; phylum Acidobacteriota; class Vicinamibacteria; order Vicinamibacterales; family 2-12-FULL-66-21; genus DATAEE01. The sequence goes on along the minus strand of JBOGJB010000051.1, from coordinate 2,569 downwards.
AGCGCCCCGGCAAGACGTAGCCACGGATTCCGCGGATCCGTAGCCACGGATTTCGCGGATTACACGGACCGATCGTGCTGGACGCTGGGGGTGGGGCCCCAGCGCAAGGAAAAGAATGATGTATCCGGCCGACCGCAAGTACACCAAGGATCACGAATGGGTACGCCTCTCCGGGGCGGAAGGGGAAGTCGGCATCACCGACTACGCGCAGAAACAGCTCGGCGACGTCGTCTACATCGAGCTGCCAGAAGTGGGCCGCCGCGTGAAGCAGGGTGAAGTGTTCGGCACGATCGAATCGGTGAAGGCGGTCTCGGAGCTCTTCAGCCCGGCGTCCGGCGAAGTGGTCGCGGTCAACAGCGCCCTGCCGGATCGTCCCGAGACGGTGAACAGCGATCCGCACGGCACGTGGATGATCAAGCTGAAGCTTGACAGCCCGGCGGAGGCTTCCGGCCTGCTCGACGGTCCCCAGTACGCGGATCTCGTGAAATGACGGTGAGCGATCGTCGTGGCGTCCGGCTTCAGCCGGACCTCTTTGCCCCTCGTCACATAGGTCCCCGCCCAGCCGATCGCAACGAGATGCTGCGGACGATCGGCGTCGCATCGCTCGACGCGCTCATGGACGAGGCGATCCCTCCGTCGATCCGCCTCGAGCGCCCGCTGAACCTGCCCCCCGGTAAGACCGAGCACGAGTATCTCGACCACCTCCGGGCGATCGCGGCGATGAACCGGGTGTGCAAGTCGTATATCGGCATGGGCTACTACGACTGCATCACGCCGGCGGTCATCCTCCGCAACGTCCTCGAGAACCCGGGCTGGTACACGCCCTATACGCCGTATCAGGCGGAGATCGCGCAGGGGCGCCTCGAGTCGCTCCTCAACTTCCAGACGATGGTGGGTGATCTGACGGGGATGGAGATCGCGACCGCGTCGCTCCTGGACGAAGGCACCGCCGCGGCCGAAGCGATGACGATGCTCTATCGGGTGCAGCAGAGGAGCCCCGGGTCTCGGAGCCCCGGGCCTCTCAGGCCCGGGGGAGCCTCCTCCGACCGTAACGTCTTCCTGGCCTCGCGCAAGACCTTCCCGCAGACGCTCGATGTCGTCCGCGGCCGCGCCGTGCCGCTCGGCATCGACGTCCGCGTCACCGACGTGACGCCGGACGCGTTCGACGACCAGGTCTTCGGCGCCCTTGTACAGTATCCGGACGACGACGGGGCGGTCGTTGATCTGCGTCCGATCGTCAACGCGGCGCATGGCGCGGGCGCGCGGGTGGCGGTTGCGAGCGATCTGCTCGCGCTGACGCTCCTGACGCCTCCCGGCGAGATGGATGCCGACGTCGTCGTCGGCAACTCGCAGCGCTTCGGCGTGCCGATGGGGTACGGCGGCCCGCACGCGGCGTTCTTCGCGACGCGCGAGGCGTTCGTCCGCCAGGCCCCGGGCCGGATCATCGGCGTGTCGATCGACGCGCACGGCCAGCGGGCGTACCGGATGGCGCTGCAGACGCGCGAACAGCACATCCGGCGCGAGAAGGCGACGTCGAACATCTGCACCGCGCAGGCGCTCCTCGCCAACATCGCCGCGATGTACGCGGTCTATCATGGGCCGGAAGGGCTGACCGCGATCGCGCAGCGTGTGCACGCGTTCGCGCTGCAGCTTGCGCGCGCGCTCGAGGCGGTTGGCGTCAGGCAGCTCAACGCGCACTACTTCGACACGCTGTGCCTGGCCGCCACGGGCCTCGCGGATCGCGTGCGTCATCGCGCCGTTCACGCAGGCCTCAACTTCCGATATTTCGACGACGGGCGAATCGGGATCGCGCTGGACGAGACGACGACCGAGGCGGACCTGGACGCGATCGTAAGGGTCTTCGCGGATGGAGCGCGGAGCGACGTCGCGCGGGACGGTGGAGACACCGCGATCCCGTCCGGCCTCCAGCGGGCGTCGGCCTTCCTCACGCACCCGGTCTTCAACACGCATCGCTCCGAGATCGAGATGATGCGCTACATCAGGAGCCTCGAGCGAAAGGACATCGGGCTGGACACGTCGATGATCCCGCTCGGCTCATGCACCATGAAGCTCAACGCGGCGGCGGAGATGATCCCGATCACGTGGCCCGCGTTCGGCGAGCTGCACCCGTTCGCGCCGGCGGACCAGGCGGCCGGCTACCGGCAGATCTTCGACGAGCTGGAGGCCGCGCTGCGCGAGATCACGGGTCTCGTGGCGGTGTCGCTGCAGCCGAACTCAGGCGCGCAGGGGGAGCTGGCGGGGCTGATGGCCATTCGCGGCTATCATCGCGATCGCGGCGACGCGGGGCGCGACGTCGTGCTCATCCCCGCCTCCGCGCACGGCACGAATCCGGCGAGCGCGACGATGGCGGGCATGCGCGTCGTCGTCGTGGCGTGCGAGGCGAACGGCAACGTGGACGTCGAGGATCTGCGGCGCAAGGCGGCCGCGCACGCCCCGAAGCTGGCGGCGCTGATGCTGACCTACCCGTCGACCTACGGTGTGTTCGAGGAGGCGGTTCGCGAGGTCTGTCAGATCGTGCACGCGCACGGCGGGCAGGTCTACATGGACG
>JBOGJB010000050.1:0-13109 GCA_050745085.1 Vicinamibacterales bacterium | reverse complement strand
GGCCACACCGGAGCCACGGCGACCGGTGGCGGCGTCTCCGGCGCGGACCTCGACGGCGGCGCCGCTTCGACGCCAGGCGCCGGCGGCGGTGCGCCGCCGCGGAGACTGAAATAGAGGATCACGAGCGCGATCGGAATGCTCACCACGAGCAGCCGCAGAACGACGGTCGCCATGCGCTGCTGACTCTCGAACTCGCTCTCGTCCGGTGCGATGTCGACGGAGGGCAGCGTCCGTCGAGGCGGCTCCGGAGCGACCCTCGGCGCAGGCGCGGTGGACGAGGGCGCCGGCGGGTGCGCGCCGCCGGCCCCTTCTTCCGGAAACTCGGCCATGAAATCGCGGATCGTCTCGTCGGGGTCGAGTCCCACCTCGGAGGCGTAGGACCGCACGAACGCGCGAGTGAAGATGCCGCCCGGCAGCTTCGAGAGGTCGTTGCGCTCGAGCGCGGCGAGCACGCCGACGGAGATCTTGGTGGCTGCGGCGATCTGCCGCAGGGACACGCCGCGGCGCTCACGCGCCTGCCGCAGCTTCCCGCCAAAGTCGCCCATATGGTGGATGCGGACGTATTGTATCAATCAACGCCCGCGCCGAACGCTGCGCGGATCGCCGACACGGCGGCGGCAATGCCGGGACGGCCGGGGACCCCTGCCGTCGGAGGCAGGAAGAGCTCGATCGCAGCAACCCCCGCGGACCCGGCGGCGGCAATTTCGGGAAGACGCGCCACGGAGACGCCGCCAATCGCCAGGACCGGCGCCCGCGCCCGGGCGGCCGCCTCCCTCAGCGCCGGGACGCCCGCCGGCGGAGGGCCGCCCGGTTTCGACGCCGTGGGGTAGACCGCGCCAAACACCAGATAGTCCGCCGTCTCGCCGGCCGCCGTCGCTTCCGCCGGCGTGTGAATCGACCGCCCGACCAGCCATCCCGCTGGCGCGAGGCCGCGCAGCCGTCCGGCGTCGTACGAGTCGCTCCGGAGGTGCACGCCGTGGGCGCCCGCGGCGAGCGCGACATCCCCGCGGTCGTTGACGACAATCCTCGCTGGCGCCGCCGCCTCGATCAGCCGACGCGCCAGAAGGACGAGCGCCGCGCCCTCGAGGTCACGCTCGCGGAGCTGGATGACCCCGATGCCGGCACGCGCCGCTTCCTCCGCCTGCGCCGCAAGCCGGTCCATCTGGACCTCCAGGCTCGCGCCTGGCGCGAGGCGGCGACGATCGGTCACGAGGCAGATGATGGGGGCCACGTACGTCACGAATCACCCGAGCCACAGATTCCACGGATTACACGGGCTCAGATGGAAGCGTGGTCGCCGCGCTCCGCGGTACGGCGGGCGGCGAACATCGCAGCGATTTCGACGAGGCCCGCGAGCACCGTCACCACGCCGATCCCGGACACGGCGCCGCGCACGAACGAGTTGTGAACGAGATCGCGGAGCGACGGAGAGGTCGTGAGAAACAGGTTGCGGTCCCAGAACCCGGACCACGGCGCGAGGACGAGCACCAGACCCGCCTCGAGAAAGTAGGCCGCGAACAGGAGCCGGCTGACGGAACGAACGGCTAGCCTCCGGTCTGGACCCGCGACAGACGATCGATGCGCGCCTGCACGTCGCGGTAGCGATCCGCGTCCGCCTGCAGCTCGAGAAAGACCGCGAGCGCGCGCACGTTTTCGCCGGACGCCTCAAGCGTGACGCCGAGATCGTAGAGCAGCGCGCGCCCGGCATCGGAGGTGGGGGCGGGTGCCTCGGCGGCGCGCTCGAACCACTCGATGGCCTGGCCGAACTCGTTCCGTTGAACGTAGAGCCGCGCGAGCGCCGAACCGGCTTCGAAGCGGTGACGCGGCGATCGTGCCGCGGCCCGCAGCGCCCCAATCGCCTCGTCTGCCATTCCGGTTTCCAGGTACGTGCGCGCCAGCTTCAGCTGCTCTACCGCGTCGTCGGCATCCTGCGCCCGTCGGGCCTTGAACACGTCCGATAGCGATTGCGGTTCCGCAGCCTCCCCGAAGACACCGGTGAGGTCGACTTCGGCCTTGTCTGACGACACGGGCGCCTCTGGCGGCGCGACGCGACTTTGGGCCGGAGGCGATGGAGCGGCGGCCGCCGGCGCCGGCCCCGGCTCGCCGGACGGCTCCGCCGGCTCGCTGAGGTCGAGCGGCGCGAAATGATCCGTCGCCAGAAACGGCGACTGACCGCTCAGCCGCTCGGCGATGATGCTGTCGGGATCCGGCACCTTCTGCATCACGAGCGCCTGACGGAAGCGCTCGATGTGGCCGCGCTCCCACGGCTCGCGCGCGACGAGATCCTCAGCAATGACCCGCGCCTCGGCCGACTGCCCGCTGGCGAGATACGCGTCGCAGAGCTGCGCCTGCGCGTCGTACATCGTTGATTCGAGGCCGCCGTCCACGCAGAGCTCGACCAGCTTGAGCAGCGCCGGCACCTGCGTCGCCGCGCGCGCCACGTATTCCTGCAGCATCGCCGCGGCGCCAGGGAAATCCCCGCCCGCGGCCGTCGAGTCGACGACCATGTCGACGCACATGAAAGCAGCCATCGGCCGGGCCTGCACGAACGCCCAGCCCAGGTTCATGATCGCATCGGCCCTGGACTTGTCCCCGTCGAGCACGCGCTTCAGGATGTCGCGGGCGCTCTCGTCCCGCTCGCCGTGCAGTTCGATCTCGGCGAGCGCGATCAAGAGCTCGGGATCGCTGCCCGCGGTTTCGGCGTCGAGGAACTCGCGCGCCCCCGCGACGTCGCCCTTCGCGAGGCACGCGCGCGCGAGCAGCGTCCGCCCTTCGACGTCCTTCGGGTTCAGGCGCACCGCCTCGCGCATCGCGGCCGTCGCCTCACCCTCGCGCCCCTTCTCATAGAGCTCGTCGGCGATCTGCCGGAAGCGCGCCGCCGCGTCGCCGCCCTGGCCGGTCTCGGCGAGCACCCGCGCCGCCATGAGCCGCGCGTCGAAGTCTGCCGGGTCCAGCGCGCCGAGCCGAACCACCAGCTCGTTGGCTCCCTTGACGTCGCCGCGGGACCGCCGCTGCTTGATGATGGCGCCGAGCTGCGTTTTGGCGTCGGCGAGGAGCCCCAGGCGCACCGACACTTCGGCGAGCTGCAGCTGCGCCGCTTCGTCGTCCGGGCGGACCTTCAGGATTTTCTTGTACAGCGCCGCGGCTTTCGGGTAGAAGCCCTCGCGCGCAAAGTGTTCCGCGATGCGGATGTACTGGCCCGCCGCCTTCTCAGGCTGACCGGCGCGGACGTACAGATCGCCCAGCGCGTTCGCGGTGTTCCAGTCGCGGGGCTGGTTCTCGACGACGCGCAGGTACTCCGCGATGGCGGCGTCGAGGCGCCCTTGTCTCAGGGCTTTCTCAGCCTTCTTAAGCGTGTCTGCGCGGTCGATGGACAACCTGGGGTCTCCAGCTGGGCAGGGGAACTACTCCATCCTATCAAACAGCGAGGGCGGGCGGAACGAGCGCCGGTGCACGTCGGAGTAGCCGTGGCGGGCGACGGCATCCAGATGGTCGCGGGTTGCGTAGCCCTTGTGCCGGTCGAAGCCATAGCGTGGATCCTGCTCGTGCAGCGCCCGCATCAGCCGGTCCCGGGTCACCTTGGCGACGATTGACGCCGCGGCGATGGCGGTGCAGCGGGCGTCGCCGTGGACGACCGGACGCTGGGCCATCGGCAGGTCGGGGATGCGGAAGGCGTCCACGAGCACGAAGCTCGGAAGCGGCGTGAGTCGAAGCACAGCGCGCTGCATGGCGCGCAGCGACGCCTGGTGAATGTTGAACGTGTCAATCTCCGGGGGATCGGCTGCCGCCACTGCCCACGCCGCAGCCACGTGCGTGATGCGCTCGTAGAGCTTTTCGCGCTCGAGCGAGGTGGCAGCCTTCGAGTCGCAGATCCGCGGCACGTAGCGGCCGGGGTCGAGCACGACCGCCGCCGCCACCACCGGCCCGGCCAGACAGCCGCGTCCAACCTCGTCCACGCCTGCCACGTTCGGATACCCGAGACGGCGGATGCTGTTTTCGATCGTGCGAAAGGCGCGTCGCCTCATTGCTGAATTTGGGCTAAGCCGGCTTCTTTTGTTCGCGCATCCGCGCGGCCTTGCCCTTGAGGTCGCGCAAAAAGTAGAGCTTCGCGCGCCGTACCTTGGCCGTGCGGACGACGTCGATCCGATCGATCGTCGGCGAGTGCAGCGGGAAGATGCGCTCGACCCCCTGGCCGAACGACACCTTGCGGACGGTGAACGACGCGCGGGCGCCGCCCCGGCGGTACGCGATCACCATCCCCTCGAAAACCTGAATCCGCTCTTTGTCCCCCTCGCGCACTTTGACGTGCACGCGGATGGTGTCGCCGGGCTTCATCGCCGGGCGCTCGGTAAGCTGCGCGCCCTCGATGGTTTCTATGGCCTTCATGATGACGTGGCTCCCTTCTCTTCTCTTTTCTGCAACTCGGCCAGCAGCCGGCGCTCCTCGTCGTCGAGGGACGCGACGGCGAGGAGATCCGGCCGGCGCTCCAGCGTCCGGCGGAGCGCTTCGCGGCGCCGCCAGCGCGCGATCTCCGCGTGGTGCCCCGACAGGAGCACCTGCGGCACCCCAAGCCCGCGGCAATCGGCGGGCCGCGTGTACTGCGGGAAGTCCAGCAGGCCGCGCGCGAACGAGTCGCGCTCGACCGACGCTTCGTCGCCGACGACGCCGGGCTTCAGCCGCGCGACTGCATCCACGATCACCAGCGCCGCCAGCTCGCCCCCGGTCAGGACGTAGTCGCCGATCGACAGCTCTTCGGTCGCCAGGTGCGCGCGGACGCGCTCGTCGACGCCCTCGTACCGCCCGCACAGCACCGCCACGTGCGACAGCCGGCTCAACCGCTCTGCTTCGGCGTGCGTGAACCGCCGCCCATCTGGCGTCGTCAGCACGATCGCTTCTGGCCGTCCCCGTTCCGCCTCGATGCGCTCGACCGCACGGAAGAACGGCTCGGGCTTGAGCACCATCCCCGGCCCGCCTCCGAACGGCACGTCGTCGACGACGCGGTGCCGATCGTCGGTGTGATCGCGCAAATCGTGCACGCGGACGTCGATGAGCCCCCGGCCGACCGCGCGTCCGATCACGCCCTCCCGCAGGCAGGTGTCGACCATCTGCGGGAAAATCGTGACCAGGTCGAATCTCATTCGTTCAACTCGAGCAGCCCGTCGGGCGGCGCGATGATAATCCGCCGTGCGACCGGGTCGATCGTCACGCAGATGTCGCGCGCCAGCGGCACCAGAATCTCGCCGCGCGCGCCGGCCACGACCAGTCGATCCGCGCCGGGCCCGGCCTCGACGCGTCGCACGTTCCCGAGCTCGTGGCCGTCCGTCGTCTCGACGCGGCAGCCGACCAGCTCGTGCCGGTAGAACTCACCCGCCGAGAGCGGCACGATAGCGGCCGTGTCGACCCGCAGCTCGGCGCCCGCGAGCGCCTCGGCCGCGTCCATCGTCGTGACCCCGTCGAAGGCGATGATCGGCCGTCCCTGATGGCTCCGCACGCCCGCGACCCTCAGCGTCTCGACCGTATCGCCGTGCCGCACGTTCAGCTCGCTGCCCGTGTGGAACCGCGTCTCAGGAAAGTCGGTCTCCGGATTGACGATCACTTCCCCGCGGTTGCCGTGGGCGCGCGCCACGCGCCCGACGACCACCATGTCTTCCCACGTACTCATAGGCCGCGGAGCAAGCGGAGGCCGCACGGACGGATCAAACGCAGAGCCCGCTCCACCCCTCTCCGCGCACCGGGACGTCAGTCCCGAAATTCGACGTTGACCTTCCGGCCTTCCGCTTCCGCCGCCGCGGAGGCCAGCGTGCGGACCGCCTGCGCCGTGCGTCCCTGCCGGCCGATCACGCGCCCGAGGTCCCCCGGCGCCATGAACAGCTCGACGACGGTCTGCGCGCGGTGCTCGGTCTCGACGACGCGCACCTGGTCGGGCCGGTCCGCGAGCGCGCGGGCTACGACCTCGACGACGTCGCGGGCGCGGCTCACGAGCGGGCCGTGTCGGCCGGCGCGTCCGGCGCTGCCGGCGTCGCAATCGGCGCCCTGGCCAGCAGCGTGCGAACGCTGTCGGACGGCCGCGCCCCGGCCTTAATCCAGTGCGCGAACCGCTCGCGATCGATCTCGAGCGTCTCCGGCCTGGAGCGCGGGTTGTAATGACCGAGCACCTCGACGAAGCTCCCTTCCCTGGGATTCTTCGCCTCGGTCACCACCACCCGGAAGAACGGGCGCTTCTTCGAGCCCGCACGACGCATGCGAATAACCAGCATCTTGTCCTTTCGGTCCCGCGGGCCTACGAGGCCCGCCTACCCGTTCCTCAGCGACCGCAGCGCATCGAGCCCGCCCCGGCCCTTCTTCTTCTTCTTGCCGAGGCCCGCCATCCCGCCCACGGCCTTCAACATCTTTCGCATCTGCACGAACTGTTTCAGCAGGCGGTTGACCTCTTCGACCGACGTGCCGCTGCCCCGCGCGATGCGCTTGCGGCGGCTCCCGTTGATAATCTCCTGCCGCCGGCGCTCCTGCGGCGTCATCGAGTTGATGATCGCCTCGATGCGCGTGAGCTGCGAGTCGTCCATCTCGCCCCGCTGCTGCATCGCCTCGCGCAGGTTCCCCATCCCCGGCAGCATCCCGAGGATGGACTCGAGCGGCCCCATCCGCTTGATCGCGCGGAGCTGGTCGCGGAAGTCCTCGAGCGTGAAGTCGTCGGTGCGGATCTTCCGCTCGAGCTGCTCCGCTTCCTCACGCGAGATTGCCTGCTCCGCCTTTTCGATCAGCGAGAGCACGTCGCCCATCCCGAGGACGCGCGACACGACGCGGTCGGGATGGAACGGCTCCAGATCCTGCAGCCGCTCGCCGCTCCCCACGAACGCGATCGGAACGCCGACGACGCCGACGACCGACAACGCGGCACCGCCGCGCGCGTCGCCGTCCATTTTCGTCAACACGACGCCGGTCACGCCCACGCGCCGGTTGAACTCGCCGGCGCTCTTGATCGCATCCTGCCCCGTCATCGCATCGGCGACGTAGAGCAGGTCGCTCGGTCCCACCGCCTCTTTGATCGCCGCGAGCTCGTCCATCAGCTCGTCGTCGATATGCAGGCGCCCCGCGCTGTCCACGATCACGGCGTCGAAGCCGAGGTTTCTCGCCTCCGCGAGCGCCCCGGCGGCGCGCGCCACCGGGTCCATCTCGCCTGCAGGATCGTGAATCCGCAGCCCGGCCTGCTTCGCGAGCACCGAGAGCTGCTCGATCGCCGCCGGCCGCCGCACATCGGTTGAGACCGCCAGCGCGTGTTTTTCCTGCGCCTGCAGCCAGCGTCCGAGCTTCGCCGCCGTCGTCGTCTTGCCAGAGCCCTGCAGCCCGAGCAGCAGAATCACGCGCGGCCGCGCGCTCGAGGCCGGCAATCCTCCGGCGGCGTCGCCGAACAGCGCCAGCATCTCGTCGCGCACGATTCGCACGACCTCCTGCGCCGGCGTCAGGCTGCGCAGGACTTCCTGATCGACGGCGCGGTCGCGCACGCGATCGACGAAGGCCTTGACGACCTTGAAGTTGACGTCCGCCTCGAGCAGCGCAATCCGGATTTCCCGGAGCGCCGCTTCGACGGTCTCCTCTGTCAGCCGCGCGTCGCCGCGGAGTGAGCGGAAGACGTCCTGCAGGCGGGTCGTGAGCGCTTCGAACACTGTCCCTGTGGCCCTAAGCGATTCAAACGCAAACGCTTATGGTAACTGAGCTTCGCTCGGACTGTCAATCAGGCAGGGACTGGGGACTAGGAACGAGGGACTCAGCAGATGGACACAGTCCCGAGTCCCAATCCCTCGTCCCTACACCGAAGAGAGCTTGTGACCGAGTTTCTCCTTCTTCACCCGCAGGTAGTCGCGGGAGTGATCGGAGGCCGGCACCTCGAGCGGCAGCCATTCCGCCACGGACAGGCCGTAGCCTTCGAGGCCGACGAGCTTCCGGGGATTGTTGGAGAGCAGCCGCATGGTGCGGACGCCCAGGTCCTTGAGGATTTGCACGCCGATGCCGTAGTCGCGCTGATCCGGCTTGAAGCCGAGCCGCTCGTTAGCCTCGACCGTGTCGAGACCCTGTTCCTGCAGCTCGTACGCGCGGATCTTGTTGGCGAGGCCGATGCCGCGCCCTTCCTGGTTCAGATACAGGAGCACGCCGCGGCCTTCGGTCGCGATCCGCTCCATCGCGGCGTCGAGCTGCGCGCCGCAATCGCACCTGGCCGAGTGAAAGACGTCGCCGGTCAGGCACCGGGAGTGCACGCGTACGAGCACGCGATCGCCGTCGCCGATCTCACCCCGAATGAGCGCGACGTGCGTCTCCTGATCGATCAGGCTTTCGTAGGCGGCGATCCGGAACTCGCCGTGAGGCGTCGGCAGGCCCGCCGTCGCGACGCGGCGCACGAGCCCCTCGGTGCGCATCCGGTACTGAATCAGGTCCGCGATCGTGATCATCCGCAGCGCATGACGCTTCGCGAACTTCGCCAGTTCTGGCACGCGCGCCATGGTTCCGTCGGGGTTCATGATTTCGCAGATGACGCCTGCCGGATACAGGCCCGCGATGCGCGCGAGGTCCACGGCCGCTTCCGTCTGCCCGGCGCGCACGAGGACGCCGCCCGGACGTGCGCGAAGCGGGAACATGTGCCCGGGGCGCGCCAGGTCCGATGGCCGGGTCGCCGGGTCGATCGCGGCCACGACCGTCGCGGCGCGATCCGCCGCCGAGATCCCCGTCGTCGTGACCCCCTTCGCCTCGACCGACACGCAGAAGGCGGTGTTGAAGCGCGTGCTGTTCTCCCGCACCATCAGCGGGATGTCAAGCTCCTCGACCCGCTCCGCCGTCATCGGCATGCAGATGAGGCCCCGCCCGTGCGTCGCCATGAAGTTGATCGCTTCGGGCGTGATCTTCTCGGCAGCGATCGTGAGGTCCCCCTCGTTCTCGCGATCTTCGTCGTCGACGACGATGATCATGCGACCGTCGCGGATCGCGTTCAACGCGTCGTCGATCGAGGCGAAAGGGTTTCGTTTCCTCATGGCTAATGGGTCGGCCGTCCCGATTTCGGGGGGGACAACCCCACGAGCTCGGCGTAACGGACGACGTACTTCCCGAGGATATCGCATTCGATGTTAACGATGTCGTGAAGCTTGGCGGCGCGCAGGTTGGTGTTGGTCCACGTAAAGGGCACGATCTGTACGTCGAAGTGCTTGTCGTCGACGCCCGCCACCGTCAGGCTGATCCCGTCGACGGCGATCGAGCCCTTGCGAACGATGTACGGCGCGAGGAGTGACGGGAATTTCACCGTGAGCCAGCGATGGTCCCCTTCGTCGCGCAGGTCCTCGATCACACCGGTCCCGTCCACATGTCCCTGGACGAAGTGGCCGCCGAGCCGCGAATCGGCGCGCATGGGACGTTCCAGGTTGACGAGAGCGCCGCGCCGGAGCGAGCCGAGCGAGCTGACGCGCGCGGTTTCGGGCGAGACGTCGGCGTGGACCCCCTCGGTGTCGGCAGTCAGAACCGTGAGGCAGACTCCGTTCACTGCCAGGCTGTCCCCTGCCGCCAGCTGGGCCGACAGTGGCGTCGCCAGCCGCACGCGGAACCCGGATGCCGTGGGCTTCAGCTCGGCAATCTCGCCGACCGATTCAATGAGTCCGGTGAACATCGCCCTCAATGAGCAGATCGCCGCCCAGCCAGCGCGTGCCGACGTTCGCCAGCGCGCTCCACGGGAGCGTCGCGCCGTCGAGCCACGGCACACCTTCGACGCCCAGCAGACTCTGACCGATGTAAAGTTGGACGCGATCGACGAGATGCGCGTGCCAGGCCGACGCGTGGAGCGCCGGTCCTCCCTCGAGGATGATCGACGTCACGCCCAGTTGGGCCAGACGGCGCAAGGCTCCCGGGAGAAAGTCCTCACGGATGCCTTCGAGCTGGGCGCCGGCTCGCTGGAGCGCCGCCGCAGTCCCTCCGTCAACTGCGTTCGCCAAAGTACACACTATAACCGGGCCCGCTTTCAGCGTCGAGAACACCCGGGCCGTCGGCGGCATCCGCAGCGAGCGGTCGAAGATCACCCTGCTCAACGGGTGTTCACGCCACGAGCCGCGCGCCGTGAGGCGCGGGTCGTCGGTCAGGACCGTGCCGACACCGACGCCGAGGGCGTCGATCTCCGCCCGGTCGCGGTGAATCTGCCGCCCCGCGGCCGGCCCGGTGATCGCCGTCCGCGCGCCCGGGCGGGCGGCGACGCGCCCGTCGCGGCTGAGCGCGATCTTCATCGTCACAAACGGCCGGGCTTCGCGCACCCAAGTGAAGAACGACTGGTTCGCGCGCGCCGCGGCCTCCGCCAGGACTCCGTCAACGACGTCGATGCCGCCCGCGCGGAGCGCGGCGAAGCCTCCGCCGGCCACGCGCGGGTTGGGATCGCGTACTGCGGCAACGACGCGCCGGATGCCCGCCTCGATGATCCGCTCGGTGCACGGACCGGTGCGGCCCATGTGACAACAGGGCTCGAGCGTGGAATACAGCGTCGCGCCGCGCGCCCGTTTGCCCGCCGCGTCCAGCGCGCGCACTTCGGCGTGCGCCCCGCCCGCGCGCTCGTGATAGCCGGTCGCGACGACGACGCCGTCCGACACGACGACGGCGCCCACCACGGGGTTCGGAGACGTGCGGCCGCGCCCCCGCTCGGCGTGCAGCAGCGCGCGCTCCATGTAGTCGTTGTCAGTCAGCATCGGGCCTCAATGATCGTGCCTCGGACCTCGGGCCTCGTGCCTCGGGCGCTGCCTCGGGCCTCGTCCCTCGGCCGAGTGAGCTACCATTTATCTTCGAAAAGAGCGTCCACGTAGTCGTCGGGGGAGAATGGGATCAGATCGTCGAGGGCTTCCCCTACTCCGACGTATCGGATCGGCAGCTTCAGATCGTGAGCGATGGCGACCGCTATCCCTCCCTTGGCGGTGCCGTCGAGTTTCGTCAGGACGACGCCGGTGACGCCGGCGGCCTGCAGGAACTCCCGCGCCTGCACCAGACCGTTCTGGCCCACCGTCGCGTCGAGTACGAGCAACACCTCGTGCGGCGCTCCTTCGACCTCGCGCGCGGCGACGCGCCTGATCTTCTCCAGCTCCGACATCAGGTTGACTCGCGTATGGAGGCGGCCCGCCGTGTCGACGATGACCGCCGCGCGTCCCTTCGCCTTCGCTGAGGCGAGGGCGTCGAAGACCACCGCGGCGGGGTCCGCTCCCTGCCGGGCCCGGAGGATGTCCACCCCGGCGCGATTCGCCCAGACCTCGAGCTGCTCCACCGCGGCGGCGCGAAACGTGTCGGCGGCGCAAATGAGCGGCGGCATGCCTTGTTCCTTCAAGAGCCGGGCAAGCTTGCCGACGGTCGTCGTCTTCCCAGTGCCATTCACGCCGACAACGAGAATGACGTGTGGCGTCGCGGTGCCCTGGCGGGATGTCTGATCCGCGGCCTTCAGGATGTCCCGAAGCTCCTCTTCCACGAGGTCGCGAAGCTCGCCGCCGGCGGCCGCGCGCGCCTGAACGGCGCGGACGATCCGATCGGCGGCGGCTACACCGACGTCGGCAGAGATCAAGGCCTCTTCGAGCGCATCCAATGTGTGAACGGGCACCGCCCGCGGTGCCCGTGGCGCATCGACGTCCACCGCTCGCGTACGACGCGCCGGTTCCGCCGCGCTGCCGCGCGGCGCCACCTCACCCACCTCGCCGATACGGCTCAGAAACTGCTCTTTGGTCCGGGCCAGACCCGAACGAAGTTTGTCGAGGAAGCTCATTCCGCCCGCTGCCGCCTGAGCATCAGCCCTTCCAGCGCCTCCTGCGGCGCCCGGCGGCCGCTGAGCACGTCCGCCATTTGCGCCGCGATTGGCAGCTCGACGCCATGACGCGCGCCGAGCGCAAGCGCGGCCCCCGTTGTGCGCACGCCTTCAGCGACCATGCGCATGCCGGCGAGAATTTCGTCGAGGCTGCACCCGCGTCCCAGTGCGATCCCGACGCGCCTGTTGCGGCTCAGCTCGCCCGTGCACGTCAGCACGAGATCGCCGAGGCCGCTCAGTCCGGCGAGCGTTTCGCGCCGGCCGCCGAGCGCGCCCGCGAGCCGCGACATCTCGGCGAGCCCGCGTGTGATGAGCGCCGCCATCGCGTTGTGGCCGAGGCCGAGACCCTCCGCGGCGCCCGCGGCGATCGCGATGACGTTCTTGATCGCGCCTCCTATTTCGACGCCAGCCACATCATCCGTGATGTAGAGCCGCAGATACCGGCCGCGGAATTCTTTCTGCACTTGCGCAGCCGTCGCGGCGTCACCCGACGCGACCGACACGGCCGTCGGCAACTGCCGCGCGACCTCGAGCGCGAAGCTCGGGCCCGACAGGACGGCGATTCGCCCGGCCTCCCCCAGCTCCGCCTCGACCACCTCGGACATGCGCCGCAGCGTTTCCGACTCGAGGCCTTTCGTCGCGCTCACGACGATCGTGGCGCGCGGCACTGCAGCGGCCGCCGCGCGGAGGACCTGCCGCACACCGTGCGACGGCACGGCGACGATCAGAAAGTCGGCGGCGTCGAGCGCGTGCGGGATCGACGCGGTCGGCTCGACCGCGTCGTGCAGAAGGACCCCCGGGAGATACTCGGTGTTCGCGCGCGTCGATGCCATCCTAGCGACGAGCGCCGGATCGCGCCCCCACAGCCGCACACGATGACCGGCGTGCCCCAGATGAACACCGAGCGCCGTGCCCCAGCCTCCCGCGCCGAGGATCGCGATGCGACTCACGCACGCTCCCCGATCCGGCGCTCGGTCCCGCGAACGAGCCGGACGAGATTACTGCGGTGCCGGAAGATGATGAGCGCCGCCGCCGCCGCCGCGGCGAGCGTCACGCTGCGAGGCGCACCTCCCGCGTCGGCGAGCGGCGCGAGCGCCGCCGTCGCGAGAATCGATCCGAGCGAGACATAACGCGTCGCCCAGACGACGGCGACGAAGATGGCGATCGCCATCGCTGTCGCCAGCGGCGCCAGCGCGGCGAACGCGCCGCAGGCGACCGCGACGCCTTTGCCGCCGCGCATCTTGAGCCACACCGGGTAGATATGCCCGGCGATCGCCGCGAGCGCCGCGCCCGCGGCGCCGGCGTCCCC
>JBOGJB010000049.1:0-5609 GCA_050745085.1 Vicinamibacterales bacterium | reverse complement strand
GTGATCCGGACGACCCGCTGCTAGCCGATCATCCGCCGGGCACGAGCACCGACTTGATCACGCGCCCGTCGTGCATCGCGTCGAAGGCCTCGCGCCAGCTCTCGAGCGGCGCGCGCAGGCCGACGATGGTCTCCGGCAGCGTCAGCCGCCGGTCGAGCAGGTGGATCACTCGTTCCCACACGGGATAGTTGTGGCTGAAGGAGCCCTGCAGCCGCAGGTTGCGCTGCACCAGCGGGTTGACGTCGAACGCCACCGCATCGGGTGACCACCCGACCTTCGTCACCTGGCCGTCGGGGCGCGTCAGGCGGAGCGCGACGTCCAGAGGGCGGCTCGCCCCAGACGCGTCGCAGACCAGGTCCGCGCCGACGGCGGAGTAGCCGCGCACCACCTCCTCGAGATTCTCCGTTTGAACGTCCACCGTGCGCGTCGCGCCGAGCTGTCGCGCCGCTTCAAGGCGCGGGGCGTCCGCGGATAGTCCGGCGACGATCAACGGGTCCGCGCCTGAAAGTGCCGCCATCCTCGCGCAGAGAAGTCCGATCGGGCCGGGGCCAAGGATCACGACGAGATCGCCGGGCCGAATCGTCGAATTGACGCACATCGCCTGATACGCGACGGCGTGCGGCTCGGACAGGCAGGCGAGCTCGAACGGCAGCGAGTCCGGGATCCGGTGAAGGCACCGAGCCGGCACGCGCACCCATCGCGCCATGGCGCCGTCAATCCCGTAGCCGAACCCCTTGCGCCACGGGCACAGGTTGTAGCGGCCCGTCCGGCAGAGCAGGCACTCGCCGCAGATACGCGCAGCGGTCTCGCTCACGACGCGGTCTCCCTCTTTGAATCCACGGACCGCGCGGCCCAGCTTCGCGACCGTGCCGCCGAATTCATGCCCGAGCACGACTGGGATCTCGACCGGCCACGACTGGGTGTTTCGCGCCTGGTGCACATCCGAGCCGCACACCGACACGGCGCCGACCTCGAGCAGGACCTCGTCCTCGCCGATTTCGGGGACGGGAACTTCGCGCAGCTCCACAGAACCGGGCTGGAGCGCGTAATGGACGACCGCCTGCTGGGAAAAGGGGACAGTCACCTTTTTTCACTTTTCGAAAAATGGTGACTGTCCCCTTTCACGCCGTCGCAGATCTTCTTCAGCATCGGCAAGAGATCGCCGTCGGCCGCGCGATAGGCGGCGCCGTCGATTACCAGCGGCGCGCCGATGACGACCAGCGGCGCGCCCCGCGCGGGACACTCGATCGCCTGCTGGATCGACAGACCTCCGACGGCCTGTACCGGCACGGAGACGGCGCGCACCACGGCGTCCAGCTCGTCGAGCGGGCTCACGCCATGGATCATGTTCCTCTCGTCGTACCCGATGTGATGGACGATGAAGTCCACGCCGAGCCGCTCCATCCACCGGGCGCACGCGACCCGATCGTCGGCCGCGAGGTTGTCCCCCATCACCTTGATGCCGAAGTCGCGTCCCGCGTCCACGACGCGGCGGATGGTCGCTTCATGCGCCCGACCCATGACCACGACGAGGTCAGCGCCCGCCTTGGCCATCATCTCCGCTTCGAGATAGCCGCCGTCCATCGTCTTCAGGTCGGCGACGATCGGGTGCCCGGGAAATCGTGATCGCAGCGTTTCCACGGCGCGAAGGCCTTCGGCGAGAAGAAGCGGCGTGCCCGCTTCCAGCCAATCCACGCCTGCCTCGACCGCAATCGCCGCCGTCTCGAGCGCCTCGTCCAGCGAGGTGAGATCGAGCGAGAGCTGGACGATCGGGTACGTCAGGTGATCCAGGTCCATGTCAGCGGCGCGCGGCTGCGGCGGCTCCCGCCGGCTGGCCCGGCAGCTTCTCTACAGCGTATCCGCCTCGCCCCCGGTCATAGAGATAGATCCCGCCGAAGATGACAATAAGCGTCACGGGCAGGAGCGCCCAGTACGCGAGCACGCGGTCGGCGCCGTACGTCTCGCTGATCCAGCCCATGCTGGGACCGGCGATCGCCGTCGAGAAGCTGCCCGTCGCGCCGATGATCGCCAGCAGCAGCGCGCCGCCGCGCGGGAACCGCTCCGACGTGATGCCGAGCATCGTCGGCCACCAGAACGCGATCCCGGCCGCGAAGAGGGTGGCGGCCCCGAAGGCCGCGGCCGCGCTGTTCGCGAGGCTGAAGAGATAGAGCCCTGCCGCCGCGGGGACGGCCGTGACCGCGATGAGCGCCACCGGCGACACCGCGTGCGCCGCGTTCGCGCCGAACTGCCGCAGGAAATACATGATGCCGTTGATCCACACGACGACGAGGATGCCGGCCTGCGCAGAGCTGCCCATCACTCGGTTGAAGATCGTCGGAATCCAGGCCCCGGGTCCGAGCTCGGTCGCCGCCGTGATCCACATCGCGATCCAGATGATCAGAAACAGCGGGCGCGCGATCTCCGCGACCATCTCCCCGGCCGGCACGCCGGCCGCCTTGCGCTCCGTCTCGGGGAACTGCTGCCCCATCACCATCGCGGCGTAGACGACCGACGGCACCAGCAGCATCAGCGTCTTGGCCTGCCAGTTCAGGCCGAGCTGCGTGAACGCGAACGCGAGCACGCCGCCGATGACGATGCCACCCGGAAACCACGCGTGGAGCGCGACGAGCCGGCGCGTCTTGTCTTCGGAGTAGATGGTGGCGACGAGCGGGTTGATGGCCGCTTCGACCAGACCGTTGGCGATACCGACGATCACCGTCGACGCGAAGAACATCGCGAAGCTCGTAGAGAACACCGTGAGGAGCGCTCCGCCGATGTGACCGGCCGCCGCGAGCCGGAGGATCGTCCCCATCCCGAGGACGTCGCAGAGCGGCCCGCCGACGAGGATCGACAGCCCGAAGCCCCAGAACGCGGCACCGAGAATCCAGCCGACCTGGACGTCGTCGAGGGCGAGAAGACGCTGGACGTCGCCCATGATGTCGCCCCGGATGGCGAACGACATGGCGGTGGCGACGAGGGCGATGCAGCTGGCAAGGAAGAGGTGGGATCTGTTCACGGCGGTGACATTAATATACAAAGCGCCCATATGCACACGACTAAGTGTGTTCAGGCTCTCGCGATGCTCGTCGCGGTCAGCATTGGACTCACGCTGGGCCTGGGCGCGCAGGATCACACGCATCCGGCGCCGGGCCGGTCCGTGCCGTTGCAGCCGCTCGCGCAGCACGCCCGCCGGCTGGAAACGGCGC
This sequence comes from Vicinamibacterales bacterium, assembly GCA_050745085.1. GTDB lineage: Bacteria > Acidobacteriota > Vicinamibacteria > Vicinamibacterales > 2-12-FULL-66-21 > DATAEE01. The sequence continues at coordinate 2,403 of JBOGJB010000049.1, read as the reverse complement.
TTCGCTATCTGGGACAGCCGTTGTCGGCGGGCGACCATTTGGCGATCAACGAAGCCGTCGCCGTCCCGGACAGGGACGAGCAGGCGGCGGTTCGGCGCCTCCTACAGGTTCTCGATCGATACGTCCTCGCCAACGTGCGCATCAACCCGGAGAGCCGCGTCAACGTCGAGCAGGGGGGCGCCAGGCCCGAACTCGTGCAGGGGGGCACGCGCGTCTTCCTTATTCGGGTGCTCAACGAAGCCGGCGTCACCGCGCCTGTCACCGTGCAGAGTCCGAACACGGGTCGGGTGTACATGCCCTCTCGCGGAAGCCCCGAACCGCGAACGGAGCTGACTGGCGCTCAGGTGCGGGAGCGCTGGGCGGAGATCTCGATCTACGACAAGCCGCCGATGCGGCCGCGACTGTCCGGCCTGCCGGTCGAATACCTCATTCTCCAGGTCTACAGCCGCGATGCCGGCCAGCGATCCGCGATTGTCAGCTTCAACGTCGGCCAGGGATCGCAGGACATCGGCTTTCGCAACGACATCGAGGTGCTGTTCACGGCAGCGCCGGCCCATCCCGTACGGGTGCGCGTGCGGGACGAACACGGCAAGTCGGCGACCGCGGGATTCCTCATCCGTGACGAGGCCGATCGAATCTACCCCAATATCTCGAAGCGGCTCGCGCCGGATTTCTTCTTCCAGCCGCAGGTCTATCGCGCCGACGGGGACACGATCAGCCTGCCCGCGGGCGCCTTTACCTTTACGGTGTCACGCGGCCCGGAATACGTGCCGCAGACCAGGCGCGTTGTGATCTCGGGCCCGCAGGAGCTGTCGTTCCGGCTGGAGCGATGGATCGATCCTGCGGGCGATGGCTACTACCCGGGCGATCACCACATTCATTCAGCGGGCTGCTCGCATTACGAGAACCCGACCGAGGGGGTGACGCCCGAGGACATGTGGCCGCAGGTCGACGGCGAAGCGCTCAACGTGGCGTCCGTTCTCATCTGGGGTCCCTCGTACTATCACCAGAAGAAGTTCTTCAGCGGCAAAGACCACCCGCTGTCAAAGCCGGACCGGCTGATGCGTTACGACCTGGAGATCTCAGGGTTTCCCTCCAGCCATGCCGGCCACGTCGTCCTGCTCGGCCTGAAGGATCAGGACTATCCGGGCACGAAGAGGCTGGAGGACTGGCCCGCGTGGACGCTGCCCGTGCTGCGCTGGGCGAAAGCGCAGGCGGCCGTGGTCGGCTTCGCGCATTCGGGTTGGGGCCTCGAAGTGCGCAGCCAGGATCTCCCCAACGACGAGGTGCCCGGCTTCGACGGCATCGGCGCCAACGAGTTCATCGTCGATGTGACGCATTCCAACACGGTGGACTTCATCTCCGCGGGCGACACGCCGTATGTCTGGGAGCTGAACATCTGGTATCACGTTCTCAACGTCGGGTTCAGGACGCGCCTCAGCGGCGAGACCGATTTCCCCTGCATCACGGATGACCGGGTCGGCCTGGCGCGGTCGTACGCCAGGGTGTTGGGTCCGTTGACGTATCGGAAATGGATCGATGCGGTGCAAGCCGGCCGGAATTATGTGTCGGACGGGCGAAGCCACCTGTTCGACTTCGGCGTCGACGGAACAGAGGCTGGGACGAGCGACAGCGAGATTCGTCTGGATCAGCCCGGCCGCGTGAAGGTCACGGTCAGGGCGGCGGCGAACCTCGACGTTCTGCCCAACCAGTTGCTCCGCCAGAAGCGGTACGATGAACAGCCGTACTGGGACCTGGAACGCGCCCGAATCGGCACCAGCCGGGAAGTGCCGGTCGAGATCGTGGTGAACGGCGCGCCGGTCGCCGTCCAGAACCTCGTCGCCGACGGAACCATCAGGACGCTGACCTTCGATGTCGCCATCGATCGCAGCAGCTGGATCGCCGCGCGGATCCTCCCCTCTTCGCACACCAACCCCGTCTTCGCGCTGGTTGGCGGCAAGCCGATTCGAGCGTCACGCCGGAGCGCCGAGTGGTGCCTGAACGCCGTGAATCAGTGTTGGACGCAGAAGGCGCCGCAGATTCGAGCCACAGAGCTGGAGGAGGCGCGCAAGGCGTACGAGTACGCACGGCAGGTGTATCGGCAGCGGCTGGCTGAGACGCCTCAGTAGGGATTCAAACAGTGCCCGGCTCCGGGTGCACCCACGGCGAACGATAGGGCCGGCGCAGCAACTGATTCGCTTCCGCATCGCCGACCACGAGGCCGCGCGTGTGATCCCACACGAGCGAGCGGCCCAGGCGCATCGACAGATTGGCCAGGATGCAGGCGGCCGTCGAGATGTATCCCTGCTCGATGTCGGCGACGGGCGTGCGGCGCGACGAAATGCAGTCGAGGAAGTTCGTCATGTGAGCGCGGATCGCCGGCGCCACGTGTCGCTCCAGGTC